>NZ_REFJ01000016.1 GCF_003688415.1 Umboniibacter marinipuniceus | reverse complement strand
CGTCTTTCAATGTGATTGACTCGCTGCAGCAGAGTGCGCCCTCGAATGAAACCATTGAGGTGCATGAGGACGGCGAGCTCAAGTTACATGTTTCAATGTCTAGCCCAGATGCGGATGAAACACTACAACTATCCATTACTGGATTGCCGCAAGGCACAACCCTCAATCACGGTGTGAAACAGCCCGATGGATCCTGGTTAGTTGATGAAGTGGACGTGAAAGATTTAAGCGCGACCTTGCCGGCTAACTTTAAAGGGGGAATCGACCTTTCCCTAAAAGCCATTAGCCATGATGGGACTAGCACAGCCGAGTCTGCGGTAACGACGCACCATGTTGACGTTTTGTCGTTAACCGATAAAGCCGATCTCACTCCAGGTGATTTGAAATTTGATGAGCATCAAACGGGCTGGCATGATTTGCCGATTACGCTTCAGGCTCATGACGCAGACGATGCGATTACTTCCGTAACCCTGAGTGACCTGAGCGATAAGTTTGAGCTACGTCTAGCACCAGGCGCTACGGGTAATGCTCCGGTACATAACGCTGACGGCTCGTGGACGATCGATCCACAGACCGCCGAGCACCTGCAAGTGCAAACGAGCGATACCGATGGCGAGCGAACGGTATTCAAAGTCACGGCCGTTACAACGGGCCCTGATGGCAAGACCGCCGAGATTGCACATACTGGGCATATTGGCATCAATGCGGTTGACGATAGCAAGGTCACGCTTGCATCGGGTTTAGGTACCGTGACCAACGACCAATACCGCAACCCAGTTGTCGACATGAGTAAGCATGCTGCAGTTACTTCGATTGCGGACTTACTATCGTTTACAGACAGCGACCTTGATGAGAAGGCAAACTTCGTTGTGCGAGTGCCCAACGATATTGTTATTAAGGATGCGAGTGGTCACGCGTTTCGCTATTTGGATGACATAGACAAGGAGACGAGCACAAACCATTACCCCGATACCACGGGTTATGTGCTAAAGGCCTCAGACCTGGCTACGGCGACCATAGAATCGTCACATCGTGGCGGTGCAACGTCTTTTGATATGTCGGTGCGAGTTGATGTTGAGGAAGGTGAGAGGCAACAAACCGGATTCTCTCAATCTAAAACCTACCAGTTTAACCACA
>NZ_REFJ01000015.1 GCF_003688415.1 Umboniibacter marinipuniceus | reverse complement strand
CTCGCCACTCGATAACTATACTTTCAAGGCACCGTCGCTCGACGAACCTGTCGAACCCGGTGATTTCGGCTCGATAATGGGCCGAATATAACGCCGCCGTTAAGCGCGGCCTACTTGTTGGCCGTCGATTTAGACGGCTTTGTTAAACGTCAGGATCAGCCGCACTGAATACTTGCGTGGGAGAACCGTTTTTGACGCCCTATTCTATTCTGGATGACGCCTTGCTTATTCCGCCTTGCCGTCGTGTACGTCGTGTACGTCGTGTACGTCGTGTACGTCGTGTACGCTAGCTGACGCAAGGTATATCACGCAACAAAACGCTGTCTACTCAACGATATCATTGACGCCAGTGTGGAACAATCCTATAGACTGGAACTGTGAACCCAGGGGTCCAGCGTGGGGGGAACCAGTCCTTTGGTCTCGTTGCTGCTAACGTCAAAGACGTTTAACACCGCCGTTAAGCGCGGCCTTGCTTTTAAAGGCCGTCGATTTAGACGGCTTTGTTAAACGCCAGGATCAACCTCACTTTACGCTCCGTGAGTGACCCGTTTCTGACGCTATGTTGTCCGCTGGATACCAGACTGCTTATTACACCCGACCGGCGTGTACGTCAGTTGACACAAGGTCTATCATATTCCAAAACGCGGCGTACGTTGGCTGACGCAAGGTATATCACGCACCAAAACGTTGATCACTCAACGATATCACTAACGTCGGCATCGGACAATCCGAAAAGAGAGGAACTGGGGAAATGGAAATTTGAAGCGTGGGTAACCAGTCCTTTGGTTGCGTTGTTGCTAACGTCGAAGACGTTTAACGCCGCCGTTAATCGCGGCCTTGCTTTTAAAGGCCGTCGATTTAGACGGCTTTGTTAGCAGTTGCTAGAACCGACCTTCGAAAACCAACTAGCACAAGCGGCGTTGCAAAGGCGACTAGCAATAGACAAACTGCCCAGACCAAAATCGCTGTGGTTAAACCCACAAAGGGATTCATCATCATTGTAAACACACCCTTAACCACATACGCCACAACTAACATTGCAAAGATCCAAGCTACTAACTCAAGAAATTTCAAGCCTCTTACCAATATACCCATACACCCTCCAATAAACTGCTAACGTTTTCGTTTTGCGGCCGACGCGAAGCGAAGGCAGCAACAACGATTTGTTATATTCAACTCTCTAAGAAGCACGATCCCTCAGGTTAGGAA
>NZ_REFJ01000014.1 GCF_003688415.1 Umboniibacter marinipuniceus | reverse complement strand
TTCCTAACCTGAGGGATCGTGCTTCTTAGAGAGTTGAATATAACAAATCGTTGTTGCTGCCTTCGCTTCGCGTCGGCCGCAAAACGAAAACGTTATGCAAATTAAGGAAAAACATGAAGATCACTGCTAAAAAACTCACCAAAGGCTCAGTTTTTAAGATTTATTTCTTGGGTTTGGCCGGTGGCTTTTTCGTTTTATTTTTTATTTTTGGCATTTCAGCAATATTTGGGGCAGAAACGGTGAAATTGGAAGGTCAACCTGTTACCGGCATTATGGGGTTTGTAACTGCAATGCTTATGTGGCCATTCTTTAGTTTCTTCTTCGCTGGATTCATGTGGCTTATTAGCATTCTTGGGTTGTGGTTATACTCACTTATTAAGCCAATAACTATATCCTTTAAGGGTGTTGCTGACGAGAAATCGGAAAATGCATAACAATCGCAGCCACACCGGCCTATCGGCCTCGACTCGCTACGCTCGCGTGTGCTGCGGGCGTTAGATGCTCAGAGAGGAGATATGAAATGCTACGGATAGTCACTATTATTTTCACACTATCGATTATCGGGTGCTCGAATACGAATACTTACGATTTTTCTACGCCAAAAATCACAGGTATCGAAATTCGATCGGATGCTGTTGAGGTCATATATGACCAGGATTTCGGGAGCTGGACTTCGCAAACGACGGAGTACAGGAGCATATTGCCGATCCTTTTTGGTGTTAATGAGGCGCTTAATTGCGATACCGATTCTGAACTACTTATTGTAGCAATGGATAGTATTATTAATTCAGATTCTGTTGGGGATCCGAGTTGGGAATCCGATTCGGAAGCTCGCATGCTAGAAGCGATGAAAGATTCATCGGTTCTATCGGTCACTTCCACCTCATACGAATATCAGGATGGGGTTAAAGTTATCTATTCTTGCACGGATAGCGATCTGGAATCTAACAAAGCCGTCTAAATCGACGGCCTTTAAAAGCAAGGCCGCGATTAACGGCGGCGTTATGTGCCATTGGATAATTAATGATTAATCGAATAGCTATCTACACCATTGCACACATTGTTTTAGCTATTGTTTTTTGGCTTTTAGCAGCGGGAGCAACTGGCTTAGGTTTTAAAGATGATTGGAGTGCGTTTGATTTTATCTATTACGTGCTTTCGCTTTTAGGTGTATACATCTTTGCTTTACCAGCATGGCTGTTACTTTCAACAGAATTACCAGTGTGGGGGAACTATTTAATTCTTCCATTACAAGTCCTATATAGCTTCATTTCAGTTAATATATTTCTATTCCTGATCGAGCTGTATAGATCACATAACAAAGCAAGGCAAAATGGCCCTGCGGGCCGGACGCGCTAAGGCGCGCCTTTGCTTGCAGGCGTTATATTCGGCCCATTATCGAGCCGAAATCACCGGGTTCGACAGGTTCGTCGAGCGACGGTGCCTTGAAAGTATAGTTATCGAGTGGCGAG
>NZ_REFJ01000013.1 GCF_003688415.1 Umboniibacter marinipuniceus | reverse complement strand
CTCGCCACTCGATAACTATACTTTCAAGGCACCGTCGCTCGACGAACCTGTCGAACCCGGTGATTTCGGCTCGATAATGGGCCGAATATAACGCCGCCGTTAATCGCGGCCTTGCTTTTAAAGGCCGTCGATTTAGACGGCTTAGTTAGAAGGTACTATTGCAACTTCCTTGACGAATCCCCAGGTATCTTCCGCTTTGATGTCACTATACTCCTTGTTCGAGTAGTCTCTATCGGGACGAAAGCGAATTGTAAACAATCCATTCCCATTGAATACGTGAGAAGTATCTTCTAATTCGAAATCAAGCTCACTAGCTGCTAAATATCCAGAGGCAGCATCATTACAACGCTGCATTAAAAAAGCGGAATTAACCTCTCTCGAAAGCTCAGTGTCATCAATAGTGCACACGAACTTAGCTGTATTCGACTCCAGATGAACATCGAAAACTATATCGTAACGATACACAACGTCACTAACTGAGGTACACCCCGAAAATACGGTGATAATTAAGATTAGAAATAATGAACGCATTTTTTATCCTTCTAACACCGCCGTTAATCGCGGCCTTTGTTTTTTAAGGCCGTCGATTTAGACGGCTTTGTTATGTTCTTATTACGGGCGACTTGGTGTCCACGTACCTACAAATGGGATACTGGAAAGCAGTAAACCAAGCCCTAGCCACATTAAAATAGCAACGATCGACCACAAAAAGAGTTGTTTTGAAACTTTCAAATACCTTGTTCCATCTCTTACTAACCCTGCGACCAAACAGCCTAACGCGGCTATAATACCGACCCAGGGAAGCAGGATACACAGTACAATTAAAGCCCAATGAAGGTTAGAATTTGATTGCGGAGATTTTGTCAGACTTTGATCACTCATGGGCCACACCTTTCCGAACATAACGCCGCCGTTAATCGCGGCCTTGCTTTTTAAGGCCGTCGATTTAGACGGCTTTGTTAAATGGGTTTGAACCACCCTACTTTGCATGGCATTTAGCCTCGGCTCGTAACAGCGCTATTGTTCATCGACAGTTTCGTCATACCGACGCTTAAGGTACTTAATACTAGCGTTAAGTTCCTTTATCTCAGACTGAGTGGCGACGTGTATCGTTTGAATCTGTTTGAGACAGCGATAGATGAGAAAAATAAAGATTGGCGCACCCAACCAGAAAACCGCCATCACAAGCTGCAATAGCTGGCCGACTCCTCCTAGCGTTGCCATGATGTGGTTCATACAATCGTCCCCATTTAACGCCGCCGTTAATCGCGGCCTTGATTTTTAAGGCCGTCGATTTAGACGGCATTGTTAGATGCTAATGACTGATTTTCACATCTGTACTCAACAAGCCTCGCATCTCCGACTTCCGTAGCGGTGTAAGTGACCGAAACAAAGCTAGAAATTGCTGTTTGGAGCCCGTTGTCTGTATCCGATTGCCCACCATCTCCGCTCAAATGTTCTGGCTTGGTCATTTCAGCTATTGTTGAGATCAGTGGCTCAGAGCCTGCGTTGCAATCTAAAAGTCGATCTATCTCAAGAACCCTAGGCAACATGTCCTTATACGCAACTGAAAGTGAAGACCACTGCCAAGCGTCCTGATTGAAGGTTACCTTGACCGAATGAGCACGAGTCTCAACATCTAATATTCCTGGCGTAGCAAAATCGTAAGTACTCGTATTTGAGCACCCGATAATCGATAGTGTGAAAATAATAGTGACTACCCGTAGCATTTCATATTTCCTCTCTGAGCATCTAACGTTTTCGTTTTGCGGCCGACGCGAAGCGAAGGCAGCAACAACGATTTGTTATATTCAACTCTCTAAGAAGCACGATCCCTCAGGTTAGGAA
>NZ_REFJ01000012.1 GCF_003688415.1 Umboniibacter marinipuniceus | reverse complement strand
TTGTCTTCATCTCCTGTTACATCCGCTGTCGTCACCGTTGGCGTATCCACAACACTTGCCACGGATATTGTGGCCTGTGCGGGTGCTGAATCGGTATTGCCGTCACTGACTGTATAACCAAAGTGCACATCACCGTTGTAATTCAGAGCAGGCGTAAACACCAGCTTACCAATCTCGCCAGCGGCAATATCTTGATTCGCGACGACCGCGTGGCCATCGAGCATAAGAACACCTTGCGCGGGGTCGGGCAATTGGGTGATGGTTACGTGATCAAGGGTGTCACTCACATCCACATCCTTGAAACCGAAATCACCTGCTGAGAAAGTTCGAGCGGTATCTTCGGTACCTGTCAATGCCACAGTTTGAACTGTTGGCGCATCATTACTTCCTTCGACAATAATTCCAATCTGCTGTCTGGCAGTACTGCCATCACTGGAGATCGCTTCGATAGAGAAAGGATGTACGACACGATAACCAGCTGCTAGTGAGTCAGCTTTCGCATGATCAAGCGTGTAAGTCCAAGTGCCGTCAGCTTTGACGCTAAATGTACCGTAAGCATCCTGCACGGTTTGTGGTTTAAACGTGACGTGATCGTCAGTGTCTGCATCATGCGCCTGGAGAGTACCCGAGATCGTCGATTTCGCATCCTCCGTCACGACTCCTAAATTGGCATGCAACTTATCGGGCGTATCGATGACGACATGATCGTCCTGACCTTTAATGGTTGCAGAGAGTGGTATGCGAGTTCCGTCTGCGGTAATCAAGAAAGCTTGGTCAGTGAGCTGCTGACCATCTTTTAAGCCTTGTATTTCGGATTGCGCGTTATCGGCGCGATAACTCCACTTATCATGCCCGTCTGTACCTTGGGTAAAGTGAAAACTACCGTGCGTGCCCTTGAGATCAAGAGCAAAATTATTTGGCATGACGTGCTCGACACCATTTATTTCCACCTTCACTACTTTGGCTTCGGCCGAGGAATCAAGATCGACAATATCGAGGTTATTCCAACCGCTATCCAAAAAACCTCGGGTAAGCTGCTCCTCAATGACACTAGCCTGAGTATTCCCAGCGGCTGTCGCTGCATCGTTGACCGCCGATAAATTAATGGTTGCCGTTGCTGGAGAAGAATCGGCAGTACCATCACTGACGGTGTAACCGAAATGTACGTCGCCGTTGTAATTAGCAGCAGGGGTAAATACCAGCTTACTAAGATCCGCCGCGTCAATTTGCTGATTGGCACTGACCGCATGGCCATCGAGCATAAGCGCGCCTTCGGCGGGATCGGGCAACTGCGTGATGGTGATGTGGTCGAGAGTGTCACCGGTATCCACGTCGGTGAAACCAAAGTTCGCCGCCGTTAGGCTCACCGACTGATCCTCCGTGCCACTGAGAGTTTGCACGGTAATCGTTGGCGCGTCGTTGGTGCCGTTTATTTGTAACGTGATCTCGTGGTAGGTACCATCCTTCGACTCCACTGTAATGATGTCGGTATTGGTGTCACCCGCAGCCATGTTATTCATGCTGGCATCCGGGGTGTACGTCCAGTGCCCGTCGGCTTGCATCACCAAGTCACCGTGTGCACCGTGATACGTCGTCGCAACGAAACTCTGTTGGCTCGCTTCGTCGGTGATGGTTAGTACACCACTCACGGCGCTGTCTTCGTCCGTTGCTTTGTTGTCCTCTCCCGCGATGATCGCATTCGGGATCGGACGCGTTGGGTCGAGTTTCACACCGTTAAATTCGGTATGAACTTCCTGAACACCATCCGGATCTTGAGTGGTCGCCGTCACACCAATGTTCATGTTATGCACCACACCGGCAGGTAACTGCGCGGTGAGCTTGCTCAAATCCCAGTCCTTAAGATCAACCTTATCTAGGATACCTGTAATGGTATAGGTATGAGTGCCATCGCTCAGTACCGTGTCTTTGATTAAACCTTGGATCGCGGTTGCGACCACTTTATCGTCAGGATCAACAGCCGTCACCTGTGGCGTAATGTGCAACAGCGCACCCGGTGGCGGTACCGACAGTGCGGTATCGATCATCTGACTCTCGTGGTGCACTCCGTTTTCACTTAGTGTGTGCATTCCCGTGGTGTCTTGGATATGACTGCCCACAGAACGAACGTCAAACAGCAAACCGCTGTTTTTCGTCACTAACGACGCTAAGGGACCCTTGGCAATTTCTGCATCGGTCAGCGCATGATTGGCCATCGCAGCATTAAAGATGCTGCCTTCATAGTGCTCGCCCGAATGCCAGCTCGGGCTTGCGATGCCTCCATTCGCCTTTTGGCCCAGAACCATATACAGATCCGCAGGCATCGATTCGCCTTTATGGAAGTTGGGTGCCGTGGTGACGAGCTTACCGTTATCGAACACTTTTAAATCGCCCGAGGCAGAGTCCCAGGTCAACGTTAAGCGGTGGTTGTTACCATCACCTAAATTGACACCCGTAGCCACATCACCGGCACCGCCAATCTTCATGTTGCCCGGGTTCCACAACGACAGCATGTTATCGGCGCTACCATGCCCCATATTGATGGCAACGGGACCCGTAGAGGCACCAGTGTCCGCCACCGCTTTACCGATCACCGTGGTTTCAAAGGTAAACTCGGTAATACCGCCCACACCGTGGATGGTATCCACTTGGATACGTCCTGCCGTACCCGTATTAATGATTTGTTGTTCGACCGACGTAGTCAGCGCGATATTCGCCGCATCGGTGACAGAGCTAACACCCACAGTCATGTGATTGTCTACATCCGCCGTGCCATCGTTCACCTTATAATCTAGGGTAATGTTGCCCTTGTAGTTCGCGTCTGGATGAAGCGTCCACGTGCCGTCGCCATTATCGGTGACGGTGCCGTGACCGCCATTCACCACGACACTGTTAATGTCTAACGTGTCGTGATCGACATCCGTGGCACCGGCTAACAGCTGTGCCTTGGTCAAGGTGATGTCGGTATCTTCGCTCGTGGTGCTTGTTGTTGCCACTACGGTCGGTAAATCATTGACACTCGCCACCTGCAGCGTGCCCGTAGCCTCGGCGGAGTCATGATGGCCATCGCTCACCGTGTACTTAAAGTCGACATCGCCATTAAAGTTCGCTACCGGCTTAAACTGGAGGTGAGCAATATCGGCGGTACTGATCGGTTGGTTCGCGGCCACGGCAACACCATTCAATAAGAATTGACCTTGGGTGGTCGCATCGGGAAGCGATGTAATGGTCACATGCTCGAGCTGGTCACCGGTATCCGGATCAGCAAAACCAAAGTCCGTAGCACTGAACTGATAGTCGTGGTCTTCGTCGACCTGCATGGTACCCGGCGTGGCTGTGGAACGATCGTCCACAGGGGTTACGTTAACCGTTACGTCGGTGCTCACGCTATCGAGGCTGGTCGTCCCATCGGTGGTCGTTGCCACCACGTGTAAGGTCATGTCCGTGTCGTGATTGAGTGGCGGCGTGACCGTCAGGCCACTGATGTCCGCCTTATCAACCACCCAGCCGCCACTGCTATCGCTGTGACCCGCTGAGAAAGTCGAGCCAGCTGGGAAGCCGGTGAGTGTGATGTGATCGAGCGTATCGCCGTGCTCGGTAACATCCAGATTCAGCGCAATGGCGGTATCTTCGTTGCCGCTTGGAGCTGAGCTAGTACTGACTGTCGCAGCATCTACCACACTGCCAATCGCAACCGTCGCCTGTGCGGGCGCAGAGTTTGCCGCACCATCACTGACGGTATAATCGAAGTGTGCGTCGCCATGGAAGTTGGCGGCGGGTTTGAACACCAACTTGGCAATATCGGCTTCGCTGATGTCTTGGTTGGCACTGATTGGTTGACCATCGAGCAGTAATTCACCTTCGGCGGGATCGGGCAACTGCGTGATGGTGATGTGATCTAAGGCATCGCTTTCCACATCATGATAACCAAAATTACTTGGGCTAAAGCTAACGGATTGATCTTCCATTCCGCTCAACGACGGGCCTGAAGCTGTTGGAGCGGTATTGAACTCAGGAATTGAGGTGTGGTTAAACTGGTAGGTTTTAGATTGAGAGAATCCGGTTTGTTGCCTCTCACCTTCCTCAACATCAACTCGCACCGACATATCAAAAGACGTT
>NZ_REFJ01000011.1 GCF_003688415.1 Umboniibacter marinipuniceus | reverse complement strand
ATTAAGTGCCTGGCGGTGACCTACTCTCACATGGGGAAACCCCACACTACCATCGGCGATGAAACGTTTCACTTCTGAGTTCGGGATGGGATCAGGTGGTTCCATTTCTCTATAGCCGCCAGGCAAAACTGGCTTTGGACATCTGTGTCTTACTGGGTAGCCATTAGCTAACCGGCACATTGTCCAAAATAAGTCGGTAATAACGAAGCTGATTCACTTTCTGTGTTCTCACGAGTTCAGATCTAACAAGATCCTGCGATCGTTCAATTTGAATCTTTCGATTCTTTCAAGTATCTCTACTCTACTTAACCGTTTCTGTTTCCAGAAATATATATGGTCAAGCCTCACGGGCAATTAGTATTGGTTAGCTTAACGCCTCACAGCGCTTCCACACCCAACCTATCAACGTGGTAGTCTTCCACGGCCCTACAGGGAGCTTAAAGCTCCAGAGAAATCTAATCTTGAAGGGGGCTTCCCGCTTAGATGCTTTCAGCGGTTATCCTGTCCGAACATAGCTACCCGGCTGTGCCACTGGCGTGACAACCGGAACACCAGAGGTTCGTTCACTCCGGTCCTCTCGTACTAGGAGCAACTCTTCTCAAATTTCTAACGCCCACGGCAGATAGGGACCGAACTGTCTCACGACGTTCTAAACCCAGCTCGCGTACCACTTTAAATGGCGAACAGCCATACCCTTGGGACCGGCTTCAGCCCCAGGATGTGATGAGCCGACATCGAGGTGCCAAACACCGCCGTCGATGTGAACTCTTGGGCGGTATCAGCCTGTTATCCCCGGAGTACCTTTTATCCGTTGAGCGATGGCCCTTCCATACAGAACCACCGGATCACTATGACCTACTTTCGTACCTGCTCGACTTGTCAGTCTCGCAGTCAAGCGTGCTTCTACCATTATACTAACCGCATGATTTCCGACCATGCTTAGCACACCTTCGTACTCCTCCGTTACTCTTTGGGAGGAGACCGCCCCAGTCAAACTACCCACCATACACTGTCCTCGATCCGGATAACGGACCTGAGTTAGAACCTCAAACATACCAGGGTGGTATTTCAAGGACGACTCCACGCAATCTAGCGATCACGCTTCAAAGTCTCCCACCTATCCTACACAAATAGGTTCAAAGTTCAGTGCAAAGCTGTAGTAAAGGTTCACGGGGTCTTTCCGTCTAGCCGCGGGTACACTGCATCTTCACAGCGAGTTCAATTTCACTGAGTCCCAGGTGGAGACAGCGTGGCCATCGTTACGCCATTCGTGCAGGTCGGAACTTACCCGACAAGGAATTTCGCTACCTTAGGACCGTTATAGTTACGGCCGCCGTTTACCGGGGCTTCGATCAAGAGCTTCGCACAAGTGCTAACCCCATCAATTAACCTTCCGGCACCGGGCAGGCGTCACACCCTATACGTCCACTTACGTGTTTGCAGAGTGCTATGTTTTTAATAAACAGTCGCAGCCACCTGATTTCTGAGACCGCCGACAGCTTACGGGGTAAACCCTTCACCGTCAGCGGCGCACCTTCTCCCGAAGTTACGGTGCCATTTTGCCTAGTTCCTTCACCTGGGTTCTCTCAAGCGCCTTGGTATTCTCTACCTGATCACCTGTGTCGGTTTGGAGTACGGTTCCAATGTACCTATCGCTTAGGAGCTTTTCCTGGAAGTATGGCATCAACTACTTCGCTCTTAAAAAGAGCTCGTCATCGCTTCTCAGCATTAAGAACCCGGATTTGCCTAAGTTCTCTGCCTACTAGCTTAAACACGGACAACCAACGCCGTGATAGCCTAGCCTGCTCCGTCCCTCCATCGCAGTACACTGAAGTACAGGAATATTAACCTGTTTCCCATCGACTACGCATTTCTGCCTCGCCTTAGGGGCCGACTAACCCTGCTCCGATTAACGTTGAGCAGGAAACCTTGATCTTCCGGCGAGGGGGCTTCTCACCCCCTTTATCGTTACTCATGTCAGCATTCGCACTTCTGATACGTCCAGCAAACCTCTCGGTTCACCTTCAACCGCTTACAGAACGCTCCCCTACCATGCGCCTAAACGCATCCGCAGCTTCGGTTATCAGTTTGAGCCCCGTTAAATCTTCCGCGCAGGCCGACTCGACTAGTGAGCTATTACGCTTTCTTTAAAAGATGGCTGCTTCTAAGCCAACTTCCTAGCTGTCTGAGCCTTCCCACATCGTTTCCCACTTAACTGATATTTGGGACCTTAGCTGGCGGTCTGGGTTGTTTCCCTCTCCACGACGGACGTTAGCACCCGCCGTGTGTCTGCCATGATTGCACTTCCTGGTATTCGGAGTTTGCATGGGGTTGGTAAGTCGGGATGACCCCCTAGCCCAAACAGTGCTCTACCCCCAGGAGTGAGACATGACGCTCTACCTAAATAGATTTCGGGGAGAACCAGCTATCTCCGGGCTTGATTAGCCTTTCACTCCTAGCCACAGGTCATCCCCTAACTTTTCAACGTTAGTGGGTTCGGTCCTCCAATCAGTGTTACCTAATCTTCAACCTGCCCATGGCTAGATCGCCCGGTTTCGGGTCTATTGCCAGCAACTAGACGCCCTATTAAGACTCGGTTTCCCTACGGCTCCCCTAGACGGTTAACCTTGCTACTGACAATAAGTCGCTGACCCATTATACAAAAGGTACGCAGTCACTCCGAAGAGCTCCTACTGCTTGTACGCACACGATTTCAGGATCTATTTCACTCCCCTCTACGGGGTTCTTTTCGCCTTTCCCTCACGGTACTGGTTCACTATCGGTCAGTTAGGAGTATTTAGCCTTGGAGGATGGTCCCCCCATCTTCAGTCAAGATAACACGTGTCCCGACCTACTTATTACATACCTAGTACCACAACTGTGTTTTCGTGTACGGGGCTATCACCCTCTATCGCCGCACTTTCCAGAGCGTTCCACTAACACAGAAGCTATCATATGATGGCTGATCCCCGTTCGCTCGCCGCTACTAAGGGAATCTCGGTTGATTTCTTTTCCTCCGGGTACTTAGATGTTTCAGTTCCCCGGGTTCGCCTCTTACACCTATGTATTCAGTGCAAGATACCCTACTTACGCAGGGTGGGTTTCCCCATTCGGACATCTTAGGATCAAAGTTTGTTTGCCAACTCCCCTAAGCTTTTCGCAGGCTCCTACGTCCTTCATCGCCTCTAACTGCCAAGGCATCCGTCGTGTGCGCTTAGTCGCTTGACCATATATATTGACTCTCTCCACTCCACCGCGATAGGTGAAACATTAAAAGCCAACAGTCAATTGAACTATGCACATCGCTTTGTTTGCTTTGTACATTAACCTTTGTTTTTTGCTTGTTCTCTGAGTGTTGCCACTCGAGTCCATTGTTTGCAATCAACATGAAGTTTCAATTTTCGCCGGATCTCGTCGCTTGATTTGAACTCGTCAAGATCACAGTTTTATTGTGAATTTCTTCAGCTTCATTATTACCTTGTTAAAGAACATGACAGTACGTCATTTGTTAACACACCCACACCTTTCGGCGTGTGCGCTAACAGATGATTACTGCATTCAATCAGACAATAAGTGTGAGTACTTGAGGATGTACGCTTTCGATTAAGGAGGTGATCCAACCCCAGGTTCCCCTAGGGTTACCTTGTTACGACTTCACCCCAGTCATGAATCACTCCGTGGTGACCGTCCCCCCGAAGGTTAGACTAGCCACTTCTGGAGCAACCCACTCCCATGGTGTGACGGGCGGTGTGTACAAGGCCCGGGAACGTATTCACCGTGACATTCTGATTCACGATTACTAGCGATTCCGACTTCATGGAGTCGAGTTGCAGACTCCAATCCGGACTACGATGCACTTTCTCAGATTAGCTCCACCTCGCGGCTTGGCAACCGTTTGTATGCACCATTGTAGCACGTGTGTAGCCCAGGTCGTAAGGGCCATGATGACTTGACGTCGTCCCCACCTTCCTCCGGTTTATCACCGGCAGTCTCCCATGAGTTCCCACCATTATGTGCTGGCAACATAGGACAAGGGTTGCGCTCGTTGCGGGACTTAACCCAACATCTCACGACACGAGCTGACGACAGCCATGCAGCACCTGTCTCAGAGTTCCCGAAGGCACCAAACTATCTCTAGTAAGTTCTCTGGATGTCAAGACCTGGTAAGGTTCTTCGCGTTGCTTCGAATTAAACCACATGCTCCACCGCTTGTGCGGGCCCCCGTCAATTCATTTGAGTTTTAACCTTGCGGCCGTACTCCCCAGGCGGTCTACTTAGTGCGTTAGCTGCGCCACTAAAATCTCAAGGATCCCAACGGCTAGTAGACATCGTTTACGGCGTGGACTACCGGGGTATCTAATCCCGTTTGCTCCCCACGCTTTCGCACCTCAGCGTCAGTATTTGGCCAGTGAGTCGCCTTCGCCACTGGTGTTCCTTCCCATATCTACGCATTTCACTGCTACACGGGAAATTCCACTCACCTCTCCAATACTCTAGTCTGCCAGTTCTGAATGCAGTTCCAAGGTTGAGCCCTGGGCTTTCACATCCAGCTTAACAGACCGCCTACGCGCGCTTTACGCCCAGTAATTCCGATTAACGCTTGCACCCTCCGTATTACCGCGGCTGCTGGCACGGAGTTAGCCGGTGCTTCTTCTGCAAGTAACGTCACAGCTGCCAGGTATTAACTGACAACCTTTCCTCCTTGCTGAAAGTGCTTTACAACCCTAGAGCCTTCTTCACACACGCGGCATGGCTGCATCAGGCTTTCGCCCATTGTGCAATATTCCCCACTGCTGCCTCCCGTAGGAGTCTGGACCGTGTCTCAGTTCCAGTGTGGCTGATCATCCTCTCAGACCAGCTACGGATCGTCGCCTTGGTAGGCCTTTACCCCACCAACTAGCTAATCCGACGCGGGCTCATCTCATAGCACAAGGTCCGAAGATCCCCTGCTTTCTCCCTTAGGACGTATGCGGTATTAGCTTGCGTTTCCACAAGTTGTCCCCCACTACGAGGTAGATTCCCACGCGTTACTCACCCGTCCGCCACTCTACTCTCACCGAAGTGATTTCGCGTTCGACTTGCATGTGTTAGGCCTGCCGCCAGCGTTCAATCTGAGCCATGATCAAACTCTTCAGTTTAGATCTTTTAACTCTGCTTAAAGCAAGAGCGAATTCCGTTAAAGTGGAATTCAAAACTTTGCTCGAAACATGAACGTTATTCATTCTTTCTTTCGAATTAACGAGTAACTTGTTTCGATAATCTTTGTTGCGACTATCTCTACAAGTACCCACACGTATTGTCTGATTGATTGTTAAAGA
>NZ_REFJ01000010.1:4210-7296 GCF_003688415.1 Umboniibacter marinipuniceus | reverse complement strand
TTGTCTTCATCTCCTGTTACATCCGCTGTCGTCACCGTTGGCGTATCCACAACACTTGCCACGGATATTGTGGCCTGTGCGGGTGCTGAATCGGTGGCACCATCACTGACCGTATAACTAAAGTGAACGTCACCATGGAAGTTGGCCGCGGGCTGGAACACAAGATGCGCAATATCGGCGGTGCTAATGTTCTGATTCGCAGAAACCGCTGCACCGTTCAATAGCAACGCACCCTCAGCTGGGTCCGGCAATTGGGTAATGGTGACGTGATTTAGCGCATCACCACTGTCTACATCCGCAAAACCAAAATCACTTGCGGTTAACGACACCGAGGTATCTTCTGTGGCAGACGCATTTAGCGCCGTGGCAACCGTAGGGGCGTCGTTGGTGCCAGTCACGGTGATCTCTAAATTATTCGTAGCAGTGCCACCAGATCCGTCTGTAACAGTGACAGGGATGGTAAGCTTCTGTATGTCACCTGCCGCTAAGCCATTATAAGCTGCGTCCGTTGGGTCAAAGCTGTAAGTTCCGTCGGCGTTCAGCGTAAACCCTGCCACATTCGAACTAGTGCTGTAAGACGCAGTATCGCCCGTGTCTGTATCCGTTGACGTTATCGTACCCGTCGTCGCGGTGGAGTCACCTTCCAAGGCCGTGGCGGTGATCGCGTTCAATACTGGATTATCGTTAGTGCCATTCACCGTGATGGTGATGCTGTGCTTGGTGCCATCTACGCTTTGCACTTCAACAACGTCGGTTAGACTGTTAGTGGTTGTCTGGCTCGTTCCTAGAGCTTCTAAGGCTGCGTCC
The DNA here is from genome assembly GCF_003688415.1 of Umboniibacter marinipuniceus. Classification (NCBI taxonomy): domain Bacteria; kingdom Pseudomonadati; phylum Pseudomonadota; class Gammaproteobacteria; order Cellvibrionales; family Cellvibrionaceae; genus Umboniibacter; species Umboniibacter marinipuniceus. The sequence continues at coordinate 6,489 of NZ_REFJ01000010.1, read as the reverse complement.
TTATCATTTAGGTCATAAACCCAACTTCCATCAGCCTTTAGATGCAAGGTGCCGTATGCTCCAATGATGTTATCGGGGCTAAATGTCGCCTCGCCTGCATCAACATCACTAATCGTCAACTGCCCCCGAGCCTGCAGTCCGATGTTTTCTACCGCAGTACCTGTGTCAGTGCCCGAAATTACCGCACTATCATTGGTCCCCGTAACGTGAACAACAATCTCCTGCTCCGAGGAGGTGCCATGCTGATCGGTTACAATTGCCTTAAACGCCTCAGAGTGTGTTTCACCTTCTTTCAGCGATTCTACTCGTTGGCCTTTCGCATCCGAACCTTGAGCCAGAGCATAAGACCACTTACCGCTCGATGGGTCGATTGACAGCGCTCCATAGATTCCTTCGCCGTTATCAAGACTCCAAACCAGAGAAGATGTCTGATCAACTGCTTCAGCCGTCAATACTCCTGAAGCTACAGGACTGGTACCTTCGATAACGCTTACGCTTGCAGAGGAAGGCGCTACATGAATAATGGGGTGATCTGTGGTACCCGTAATGTTTACCACAATATCGTGCTTTGTACCGTCCGCAGTTAATACCGTCACTTGGTCGTAAATAGTCTGACCCGCAGCCAATTTCTGAATTTCAGTTTGAGTATTGTCCGCTGTAAATTGCCACTTTCCGTCTCTATCAATCGCGAACGAACCGTACTTCCCGCTAACGGTTTCATGCTGAAAAAATGCCTCATTGGCATCGAGATCGGAGACTCCCAACTGCCCGGCGGCAACCAATGAATTACCGACAAGATTACTATCTTCTTTGACAGCATGGCCGGTAGCGCTAGGGTCCGTTACTATCGCTGCATCATTTGTGCCGTGAACCGTGATGACTAGATTCTGAGTATCCGTGCCACCGTCTTGGTCGGTCACGGTAATTGGGATTGTTAGCGTTTGATCAACGCCTGCTGCTAGTTGTTGATACGAAGTATGGCTTGGATCAAAGGTGTAACTACCGTCTGGGTTTAAGGTAAATCCGTCCACCGAGTTGGCGATTGAGTACGTTGATTTCTCATGGGCGTCGACATCGGTTGAGGTGATGGTGCCCGTCAGCGGATTACCATCTTCGTTTACCGATTGCGCCTGGATCTGATCGAGCACTGGGTTGTCGTTGGTACCGGTGACGGTGATGACGAGATCCTTCTGATTGGTGTCGCCGCTGCCGTCGGTCACAGTCACTGGAATCGTGATCTGCTGTGTGTCACCGGCCGCTAAGCCATTATAAGCCGTATCCGTTGGGTCGAACGAGTAACTGCCGTCCGCATTAAGCGCGAACCCAGCTACTGTCGCCGTGGTGGTGTACTTCGCCGTATCGCCAGTGTCGATATCCGTTGAGGTGATCGTTCCTGTGGTAGTCGAGGAGTCACCTTCGGTCGCCGTTGCGGCCGTGATGTTGTTAAGAACAGGGCCATCATTGGTGCCATTCACCGTGACAGTAATGCTGTGCTTGGTGCCGTCGGCACTCTGCACTTCAATAGTATCCGTTAAGCTGTTTGTCGTAGACGCACTAGTCCCAAGCGCCTGTACGTCCGGGTTGGTGTTATTCAGATCATAGGTCCAAGCGCCATCGGCCTTCAGATGCAAAGTACCGTGCGCTGCCGCGATGTCACCGTCTTGGAAGTGAGCTTCGCCCGCATCCAGATCCGTGATCGTCAACTGGCCCGTAGCCTGAAGTTGAGACTCTTCGGTAGTCGTGCCCGTATCGGTACCGGCAATTTGCGCCGTATCTTGCGTACCGTGAACCGTAATAACTAAATTCCGGGTATCCGTGCCGCCGCTTTGATCCGTCACTGTAACCGGAATGGTGACGGTCTGATCCTGTCCCGCCGCTAAATGCTGGTAAGCACTGTGACTTGGATCGAAGCTATAAGTACCGTCGGCATTTAGGGTAAAGCCATCGACTGGCTTCGCAATGGAGTAGGTCGCACTCTCGTGCGCATCCACATCCGTCGACGTGATCGTACCAGTGACTTTGTTACCGTCTTCCGTCGCGCTTTGGGCCGTAATTTGATCAAGCACGGGGTTATCGTTAGTACCGGTGACGGTAATGACGAGATCCTTCTGATCGGTGCCACCGCTGCCGTCGGTCACGGTCACTGGAATCGTGACCTGCTGCGTGTCACCGGCCGCTAAGCCATTATAAGCCGCATCCGTTGGGTCGAACGAGTAACTGCCGTCCGCATTGAGCGTGAACCCAGCTACTGTCGCCGTGGTGGTGTACTTCGCCGTATC
>NZ_REFJ01000010.1:0-4114 GCF_003688415.1 Umboniibacter marinipuniceus | reverse complement strand
GCCATTATAAGCCGCATCCGTTGGGTCGAACGAGTAACTGCCGTCCGCATTGAGCGTGAACCCAGCTACTGTCGCCGTGGTGGTGTACTTCGCCGTATCGCCAGTGTCGATATCCGTTGAGGTGATCGTTCCTGTGGTAGCGGAGGAGTCACCTTCGGTCGACGTTGCGGCCGTGATGGTATCTATCACTGGGTTGTCATTGGTGCCATTCACCGTGATGGTGATGCTGTGCTTGGTGCCGTCGGCACTCTGCACTTCGATCGTATCCGTTAAACTGTTTGTCGTAGACGCACTGGTCCCAAGTGCCTGAACGTCGGGATTACTGTTATCCAGATCATAGGTCCAACTGCCGTCGGCCTTCAGATGCAACGAACCGTGGCTTGCTTTAATGTCAGCTACTTGGAAGTACTCCTGACCCGCATCCAGATCCGTGATCGTCAACTGGCCCGTAGCCTGAAGTTGCGACTCTTCGGTTGTAACGCCCGTATCAACTCCCGCGATCTGGGCCGTATCGGCCGTGCCGTGAACCGTGATGACTAGATTCTGGGTATCCGTGCCACCGCTTTGATCGGTCACCGTCACTGGGATGGTCACCGTCTGATCTTGTCCTGCCGCTAAATGCTGGTAAGCACTGTGACTTGGATCGAAGCTATACGCTCCGGTGGTCGGATCGATGGAGAAACCGTCGATATTCGGCGAACTGTAGGTCGCGCTCTCGTGCGCATCCACGTCCGTCGAAGTAATCGTACCCGTGACTTTGTTACCGTCTTCCGTCGCGCTTTGGGCCGTGATTTGATCAAGCACGGGGTTATCGTTGGTACCGGTGACGGTAATGACGAGATCTTTCTGATCGGTGCCGCCGCTGCCGTCGGTCACGGCCACTGGAATCGTGATCTGCTGTGTGTCACCTGCTGCTAAACCATTATAAGCCGCATCCGTTGGGTCGAACGAGTAACTGCCGTCCGCATTGAGCGTGAACCCAGCTACTGTCGCCGTGGTGGTGTACTTCGCCGTATCGCCAGTGTCGATATCCGTTGAGGTGATCGTTCCTATGGTAGCAGACTTGTCACCTTCGGTCGCCGTTGCGGCCGTGATGGTATCTATCACTGGGTTGTCATTGGTGCCATTCACCATGATGGTGATGCTGTGCTTGGTACCATCGGCACTCTGCACTTCAATCGTATCCGTCAAACTGTTCGTTGTAGACGCACTGGTCCCAAGTGCCTGAACGTCCGGGTTGGTGTTGTCCAGATCATAAGTCCAACTGCCGTCGGCATTAAGATGCAAGGTGCCGTGAGCGGCGACGATGTCTCCGTCTTGGAAGTGCGCTTCGCCCGCATCTAGATCGGTGATCGTTAATTGACCCGTGGCTTGAAGCTGCGTTTCTTCAGTGGTTGAACCGGCGTCTGTTCCAGCGATTTGCGCCGAGTCTTGCGTACCATGAACAGTGATGACTAAGTTCTGCGTATCTTTGCCACCGTCCTGGTCGGTAACGGTAATTGGGATCGTTAGCGTTTGATCAACGCCTGCCTCTAGTTGTTGATACGAAGCATGGCTTGGATCAAAGGTGTAGCTGCCGTCTGGATTTAAGGTAAACCCATCCACCGGGTTGGCGATTGAGTATATTGCCTTCTCATGGGCATCAGGATCGGTCGAAGTAATTTGGCCGGTAAGTTGATTACCATCCTCATTTACCGATTGTGCTTGGATCTGATCAAGTACCGGGTTGTCGTTAGTACCGGTGACAGTAATGACGAGATCCTTGTGATCGGTGCCGCCGCTACCGTCGGTCACGGTCACTGGAATCGTGATCTGCTGCGTGTCACCTGCCGCTAAGCCATTATAAGCCGCATCCGTTGGATCGAATGAGTAACTGCCGTCCGCATTGAGCGTGAACCCGGGGACTGCGACGGCGCTGTACTTCGCCGTATCGCCAGTGTCGATATCCGTTGAGGTGATCGTTCCTGTGGTAGCGGTCTTGTCACCTTCGGTCGCCGTTGCGGCCGTGATGGTATCTATCACTGGGTTGTCGTTAGTGCCATTCACCGTGACGGTGATGCTGTGCTTGGTGCCGTCCGCACTATGGACAACAAAGCTGTCTACAAGACTTTCGTGGCCTTTAGCACCTAACGATTGGATTTCGACTCGCTGGTTATCCAGTTTATAGTTCCATCTACCAGATTGATCAATTGTCAAAACACCGAAATGAGAGGTGCCGCCAAGCTTTTCGCCCACGAAATGCGCTTCGCCTTTGTCACCGTCGACGACTTGTAATTGTCCCGCAGCCGTAAGCGCTAGATCCTCTTTGACACTACCAACATCTAGACCCGATATCTGCGCGTCGCCAGGAACATGACCCAGCGGCATCTGGCCTCCGCTTAGCTGCTGCATGAGCGCCGGTGTAAGCCCTCCTGCCGGCACCGATACTACCGAGCCGGATGGCGTAACGACCGTGGTGGCGGTGTTTTCATTCGAACCACCTATAGACAGCACGAGAGCCTGTTCAGTCCCGTCAACCGACTTCACTATTATAGTGTCTACTAAGCTCTCTCCGCTTTGCAGTGATTGGACGTTCATCGAAGAATTGTTGACTTCGTAGCTCCAGTTGCCGCTCTCGTCAATGGTTAGGTGCCCGTAAGCTCCATTAACGCTCGCTACTTCAAACTTTGCCTCACCGCCGTCTTGATCCGTAATATTTAGCTTGCCGCTAGTAAAGATAAAGCCGCTCTTAACATTACGATCTTCGTAAACCGCTCCACTCAAATCGCCCGTAATAACAGCCGTTTCATTTTGACCAACTACACTTGCGTTAACCACAAAATTACCGCCATCCGGCGCTGCAATGACAAACGTATCTGTGCCAGGCTCACCCCCGCCGAGTGCTACAAAAGCAGGGCTCCCGCTATTCACTTTGTAATGATAGTTACCGGAGCTATCGACGGTCAGCGTCCCGTAAGTACCTTCAAAAGTGCCCCCCTGATAGTTATTATCCGTAGCTTCACCCAATTGCTCTGGAGATCCACTGCCCACCGCACCTAGCGCCAGGTTTTCAACGACACCAGTAGTAAGGTGCGCAGAGCCATGCAAGGTAGCTGGCGGAATATAGATGAGCGACGACTGACTATCGTTATGGACGGTGTGTGCTGAGGGGCTGCCCGATGTGTCGGGCTTAGCCTCGTGACGCTCTTCATTACTAACACTAGCGTCTACTTGGTGATCGGAGTCAGCGGTCGGGCTGTACTGACTTGACCCAGTTAAATGCTCAGTGCCATCCGGCTCTCGATTCGAGCCGGAGCTATCTAATGACGCCCCGCGCTCATTAGATGTTAGGTCGGCTCTATCATCAGAGTCAGCATTGACCTCTAATGAGGGCAAGATGAGAAACATTTCACTAACTATAGGAACTGAAATAGCTACACGCTTTTTGCGTCGCTGATCCTGCTTGGGGCTTCGGCTATTCTTAGGTTTATCATCAGCTCTTTTAGCTAGTTTTGTGGCCGTAGCTTTGAGAGTTTTTCTCAAAAAATCTAAAGTTCCACCGTTATTTGATTTGTTCGCCATATGATACCCAATAAATTAAGTTAACCCTAACCTTAGTATTGCACATAATGTAGTTAGTTCAACATCAGCTATTTGACAAACTTAGCTAAGCACTTTCCCCAACTAGCGGAACTTCGGCATTACTCTATTGACTAACCAACTACGATCTAGCCTGCCCAATCGGCAACGCCCACGTGAGGTAACTCTCGTTAAGGAATTTCAGGCAATAAAAAGGCCCAACCTAACGGTTGAGCCTTCTTTATTGTATTAAGTGCCTGGCGCCCGCTGCGCGGTCCGGTGATCAAGCACAGCTTGATCCCGTTCGAACCCACAAAGCGCTGCGCGCTTTAAACGTGGGTTCTCACCCTACTATCACATGGGGGGCGTCGCCTACGGCAGCGGCCATGTGAGCTAACTCACCCATAAAGTACAATACAAAGAAAACCCCAACCTGCTCTGCAGATTGGGGTTTCTTTTTAATTAAGTGCCTGGCGGTGACCTACTCTCACATGGGGAAACCCCACACTACCATCGGCGATGAAACGTTTCACTTCTGAGTTCGGGATGGGATCAG
>NZ_REFJ01000009.1 GCF_003688415.1 Umboniibacter marinipuniceus | reverse complement strand
TCAACATCGCTAGAGTTAGCCAGTAGCTGCGCATCACTGAAGTTTAAGGTGCCATCTTCGTCAACACTGTAGCTGGTTGAACCCACTACTGGCGCATCGTTCACATCGGTCACCGTCAGATCGATGCTTGCGTCAGTGGTACCTGTGCCATCGCTGACACTGAAGGCAAGCTCTACACTGCCGTTGAAGTTCTCATTCGGTGCGAAGCTATAGCTGCCATCACCGTTGTCCGTGAACACACCATCCGTGCCGGTATAGCTAACGCTATCAATACTCAGTGTATCGCCTTCGATATCGGTGGCACCGGAGAGCAACTGCGTATCCGTAATCGTGATGGTGCCATCTTCGTCCACCGCGAAGCTTTGGTCGCTAACAACGGCTACATCATTAATAGGATTAACCGTGAGGTCTACGCCGCTCGATACGGTTTCCGTACCATCGCTGACATCAAAGCTCAGATCAATGTCACCATTGAAGTCCGCATCGGGGGTAACCGTAAAGGTACCATCGCCATTATCAGTGACCGTGGCGTTGTCACCCGCACTGACATTGCCCGCCGTGAGGTCATCACCATCAATATCACTCGCGTTCGCCAGCAGCTGTGCCTGGCTGAGGGTGATGGAACCGTCTTCGTCCACACTGTAGGCAACATTACCCGAGACAACCGGTGTATCGTTAACCGCTGTTGCACTCACGTCTGCAGTGGTGGTGGCCGTTGCGCCATCATCGTCAATCACCTGAACATCGATACTGACACTACCGTTAAAGTCCGCATTCGGCGCGAAACTGTAAGTGCCATCACCATTGTCCGTGAAGATACCGTCAGTGCCGGTATAGCCCACACTATCAATGCTTACCGTGCCATCTACATCGCTTGAGTTAGCCAGCAGCTGGGCATCACTGAAGGTGAGCGTGCCATCTTCTGCAACGCTGTAGCTGGTTGACCCGGCTATCGGGGCGTCGTTGACCTCCGCGACCGCTAGCTCTACGCTAGCGGAAGTCACTTCCGTCCCATCGCTGACATTAAAGCCAATAAGCGTATCACCGCTAAAGTCTTGGTTCGGCGCGAAGCTATAGGTACCATCTCCATTGTCGGTCAAGACACCATCGGTTCCCGAGTAACTGACCTCTACTACCGCTAAGCTATCGCCTTCAAGATCGGTCGCACCCGATAGCAATTGTGAATCCGTGAAGCTGATGAGGCCATCTTCGTTCATTGACAGCACAAGATTATCCACTTCCGCTGCTTCCTGCATTGCATTAACGGTTAAGTCAATGGCCGAGGTGGTTACTGACGAGCCATCAAAAATTTCAAAACTGATGGACAAATCACCATTAAAATTATCATCCGGCGAGATAGTGAAGGAGCCATCTCCATTCGCCGTTACCGTCGCATTTTCCGCAACCGACAAGTTAGTTGCGCTGAGTTCATCGCCATCGACATTGATGGCATTTGCGAGCAACTGTTCTTGACTGAAGGTGATCGCTCCATCTTCGTCAACACTGTAGGCTAAATTTCCGCTTACTAATGTTGCATCATCAACAGCGATGACTTGAATTTCAGCGTTAGCAGAAGTAACCAGTTGGTTATCATCAATGACCGCGACATCAAGATTAACCTGACCGACAAAGTTTTCGTTCGGTTCAAAGCTATAGGTTCCATCGCCGTTATTCGTCAGTACGCCATCGGCGCCAGAATACGAAACACTATCAATCGCTATCGCGCTATCTACATCACTTGAATTAGCAAGTAGTTGAGCATCGCTAAAGATTAGCGTGCCATCTTCGTTGACTGAATAGCTGGTGTTACCTGCTACCGGTGCGTCGTTAACAGCAATCACCGCGACCTCTGCAGTTGTTGTACTGCTGGCGCCATCATCGTCGATAATCGCTACTTCCAAGCTCACATTACCATTGAAGTTTTCATTCGGTGCAAAGCTGTAAGTGCCATCACTATTGTCGGTGAAGACGCCATCTGTTCCGGTGTAGGCTACGGAATCAACCAAGACCGTGCCATCGACATCAGTTGAATTAGCAAGGAGCTGTTCATCGCTAAAGTTCAAGGTGCCGTCTTCATCAACGGAATAGCTGGTTGAACCAGCAACAGGCGCGTCGTTAATATCAGTGACGGTGACATCAATTGCTGCTTCGGCAACTACGGTCCCATCACTGACGCCATAACTAAGCGCGACCTCGCCGTTGAAGTTTTCATTCGGTGCGAAGCTATAGGTGCCATCACCGTTGTCGGTGAATACACCATCGGTACCGGTGTAGTTCACGCTATCAATGCTGAGGCTATCACCATCAATATCGCTAGCATTGGCTAGCAGCGCAGCGTCATTAAAGGTCAGCGTACCGTCTTCGTTAACTGTGAAGCTAGCGTCGTTAACAGTGGCGGCGTCATTCGTCGGATTAACCGTCAATTCAATCGCTGTAGCGACTGAGTCAGAGCCGTCAGTAACATCGAAGTTAATGGCAATATCGCCGTTGAGATCAGCGTTCGGAGCTACGGTGAAGGTACCATCTCCATTGTCGGTAACCGTCGCATTCTCGGCACTCAAATTAATCGCATTAAGCGAGTCGCCCTCGACATCAGAGGCGTTAGCTAAAAGCTGCTCCTGACTAAATGTGATACTACCGTCTTCGTCTACGCTGTAGGCCAAGTTACTCGATACCGTTGGCGCATCGTTAACCGCGAGCGTCGTAACCTCCGCAATGGTGGTATCGGTAGCGCCATCGTCGTCAATAATGGTTACATCCAGGCTCACTTCACCATTGAAATTTTCATTCGGTGCGAAGCTGTAACTGCCATCGCCGTTATCGGTGAAGATCCCGTCAGTGCCGGTATAGGCAACAGAATCAACGGTAACCGTTCCGTCAACATCATTTGAATTAGCCAATAGCTGAGCATCACTGAAGTTCAGAGTACCATCTTCATCCACGGCATAGCTGGTTGAGCCCGCTACTGGAGCATCGTTGACGTCGTTCACGCTGATATTAATTGCAGCGTCAGTCACCTCTGTGCCATCACTCACACCGTAACTGAGCGAGACCTCACCGTTGAAGTTTTCATTAGGTGCAAAGCTGTAGCTACCATCACCGTTATCCGTCAGGACACCATCGGTGCCAATATAGTTCACACTATCAATCGCAAGTGCATCGCCATCAACATCAGTGGCATTACTAAGGAGCTGTGCGTCAGTGAAGATAAGGCTACCATCTTCGCTGACGGTGTAAGCTGCATCACTAACCACCGCAATGTCATTAACTGGATTGACGGTGAGGTCAACTCCTGCTGCCGCCACCTCTTCGCCATCACTAATATCAAAGTTTATGGTGATGTCACCATTGAAGTCAGAGTCTGGCGATACCGTAAATGTCCCATCTCCATTATCGGTAACCGTAGCGTTATCAGCGCTCAAATTCGAAGCGGTTAGCAGGTCTCCGTCTACATCACCTGCATTGGCAATAAGTTGGGCCTGACTGAACGTAATGCTGCCATCTTCATCTACGCTATACGCTAAGTTTCCTGATACAACTGGATAGTCATTGACGTGGATAGTATTAACCGTCGCAGTTGTTGCGTCTGTGGCGCCATCGTCGTCAATAACCAAGACGTCAATACTAACGCTACCGTTAAAATCAGTATTTGGAGCAAAACTGTAGGTTCCATCACCGTTATCGCTAAAGATTCCATCAGTACCTGAGTAGCTAACAGAACCAACACTAACGCTGCCATCAACATCGCTTGAGTTTGCTAGCAGCTGCGCATCGCTGAAATTCAGCGTACCGTCTTCAACCACCCAGTAACTGGTAGATCCTGCCACTGGCGAATCGTTAATATCTACAACATTTACTGAAGCGGTGGTGTAGTCGATCGCGCCGTCGTCATCACTGACTTGAATATCAAGCGACACATCGCCATTAAAGTTTTCATTTGGAGCAAAGCTATAAGAGCCACCTCCATTGTCAGTAAGGATACCGTCGGTACCGGTGTATGAGACCGAGTCGACGTTTAGCGTACCATCTACATCACTGGAGTTTGCCAGCAACTGAGCGTCACTGAAGTTTAAGGTCCCATCCTCATTAACCGAATAGCTAGTCGATCCGGCGACGGGCACATCGTTTACATCGGTCACAGCAATATCAATTGCCGCATCGGTGATGGCACTACCATCGCTCACACTGTAGTTAAGTGAAACGTCGCCGTTGAAGTTTTCATTTGGCGCAAAGTTATAAGAACCATCTCCATTATCAGTAAGAATTCCGTCGGTGCCTGAATAGCTCACACTGTCGATAGTAAGACTATCATTGTCTACATCACTCGCATTGGCGAGTAATGAAGCGTCCGTTATAGTCAGACTGCCGTCTTCATTGACTGTGTAGGCCGCATCACTGACTACCGCAACGTCATTCACTGGGTTGACGGTAAGGTCAATTGCCGTGGCAACCGTCTCGGCGCCGTCAGTTACATCAAAATTAACGGCTATATCGCCATTGAAGTCAGCATCCGGCACTAGGGTAAAGCTGCCGTCTCCGTTATCCGTGACTGTTGCGTTCTCAGCACTTAGATTAACCGCGCTAAGCGCATCACCATCCACATCCGTGGTATTAGCAAGTAGTTGTGCTTGGCTGAAGCTAATACTGCCGTCTTCATCAACGCTGTAGGCAAGATTGCCCGAAACTACCGGCGTATCATTCACTGCGGTTGCCGAAATCTCAGCGCTCGTAGTTGCCGTAATACCAGCATCGTCAATTACTTGGACGTCAAGGCTGACGTTACCATTAAAGTTGGTATTGGGGGCAAAACTATAGGTTCCGTCGGCATTATCGGTGAACACGCCATCGGAGCCTGAGTAACTCACCGAGTCTACACTAACCGTGCCATCCACATCCGAGGAATTGGCCAGAAGCTGCGCGTCGCTGAAAGTCAGCGTGCCATCTTCCGCTACCGAGTAACTGGTTGAACCGGCTACTGGAGCGTCATTAACTGCGGTAACATTTACGGCTGCCGTAGTGGTATCGGAGGCACCATCATCGTCGATAATTTGAACATCAATGTTCACATCACCGTTAAAGTTTTCATTTGGCGCAAAACTATAGGTGCCATTACCATTATCAGTTAGTACCCCATCGGTACCCGAATAACTTACGGACTCCACACTAACAGAACCATCCACATCCGATGAATTGGCTAATAATTGCGCATCACTAAATACCAGTGTTCCGTCTTCAGCTACCGAGTAACTCGTTGACCCTGCTACGGGCGCATCATTGACATCCTCTACCGAGACATCGGCAGTCGTAGCAGCGGTGGCCCCATCGTCATCAATGATTTGTACGTCAAGCGCAATATCACCGTTAAAATTGGCATTCGGAGCAAAGGTATAAGTGCCGTCACCGTTGTCGGTAAACACGCCATCGGTACCCGAGTAACTCACACTATCAACACTAACTGTGCCGTCTAAATCATCACTATTTGCAAGTAGGTCGGCGTCGGTAATGGTAAGCGTGCTATCTTCATCTACTGTCAGTGAGACAGCACCAGCACTCGGTCCATCATTAACCTCCGCGATCTCAATTCGATATTCACCCTCGGACCTTAAATCGCCGTCGCTGGCTACATAATGAATCGTGACATCACCCGTGGAATTCGCGTCAGGAATGAAGGTATAGTTTCCATTGCCATCATCGACAAGTTGGCCTTCCCCATCGACGATGCGAATATCCTCGATCGTTAAGGTATCACCGTCAACATCCGAGACATTAGCGAGTAGGTCCGCATCCGAGAATAAGATAACTTGATCTTCATTACTCTGGGTTACGAGCACCGAATCAACACTCGGAGCACTATTGGAAACCCCTGCATCAGTAGCTGGATTCACGCCAATCTGGGACTGTTCATCATAGCGAATACCATCCGAAACAACCGTCCACGCGAAGTCTACCGCGCCATTAAAACCGTCTGCAGGTGTGAACGTCCAAGTTCCATCGCCATTATCTACCAAATCGCCTTGAGTTCGATCGATAAGATGTACCAAACTGACGTCGTCGCCGGTATCCCCTTGCTCTGAGAGTCCAAGTAAATCAGCTTCGCTGATTACGATTGATTCTCCCTCGGTAACTAAGAGTTCGCTATAGACAACATCTACATCCATGTCATCCTCTGGGGTATCTCCGTAGTCGACGGTAGTTGCAGAGACGGTTACATCAAACGAGCCATTGTAGTTCTCGGGGGGCGTCATCACCAAGTTGGCAATGTCCCAACCCGTCACATCAGCATACTGCCCTTCCTCAGTAAAGGTGAAGGTGTTTACGCCGTCGGAAATTTGGAACCCAACCGGGAAACCAGATAGCGCTACATTAGAAAGCGACTCACTCGCGTCTAGTAGCGATACATCAAGACTTAACAGCCCATTAGAGTCCTCGGAAAATACAATCGGACCACTATGGTTCGTTGTAATCACTGCGCCATCGGCCACTGGACGAACATAAACCGGTAAATCCAGCGCCGATTCAGTAGAGCCGTCGCTAACGAGAACCTGAAGATCTGCAACCCCAGATAAATCACCATCCGGGGTATACGTCCACGTGCCGTCGCCGTTGTCCTCTAGGGACCCCGTTACATCGTCACCACTGGTTGTCACCACCCCACTAATAGTCAGCGAGTCACCATCGACATCATCGAAAAGGTCAAGTAATTCATCCGTAGAGAAGGTGACAGAACCGTCTTCTGTCGTCGCGAGATGCGCATTACCTGTACTAAATGCCGCATCATTAACTGGAATGACATCTACTTCTAGGGTTGCTTCCGTCTCCAATTCACCATCTGAAACTGTATAAGCAAGCTCGATCACGCCATTAAAGTCGCTAGCACCAATCAAGTTGTAGGTGCCGTTAGCATTCTGAGTCAGGGATGCTGTAGAGGGCTGTCTAACTTCGAGGTTACTAAGAGTAAGCGTATCACCGTCAACGTCAGAGGCATTCGCAATCAGTATTTGCGGATCGATAACTAGCGTGACATCTTCGTCCGTCGATAAACTAACATCACTCGCCTCGGGACCATCGTTAACGGCAGCAATGGCTAAATCAATACTTGCGTTAGTTACCGAGTCGCCATCTGAAACTGAGAAGTCCAGCCCTACTGAACCATTAAAGTTTTCATTCGGTACAAACGTGTAAGTACCATCGTTATTATCCGTAAAGGTGCCATCGGAACCCGAATAACTAACACCAGCAACACTTAGGTCATCGCCTTCGATGTCGCTCGCGCCCGCTAATAGATCTGCGTCCGTGAAGATGAGTGAAGTATCCTCTACTCCAGCTAAGCTGACGTCGCTAACAACGGCTACATCATTAATAGGATTAACCGTGAGGTCTACGCCGCTCGATACGGTTTCCGTACCATCGCTGACATCAAAGCTCAGAT
>NZ_REFJ01000008.1 GCF_003688415.1 Umboniibacter marinipuniceus | reverse complement strand
TCAACATCGCTAGAGTTAGCCAGTAGCTGCGCATCACTGAAGTTTAAGGTGCCATCTTCGTCAACACTGTAGCTGGTTGAACCCACTACTGGCGCGTCGTTCACATCGGTCACCGTCAGATCGATGGTAGCGTCAGTAGTACTCGTACCATCACTGACACTGAAGGCAAGCTCTACACTGCCGTTAAAGTTCTCATTCGGAGCGAAGCTGTAAGTGCCGTCACCGTTGTCGGTGAACACACCATCCGTGCCGGTATAGCTAACGCTATCAATACTCAGGGTATCGCCATCGATATCGGTGGCACCGGAGAGCAACTGCGCATCTGTAATCGTGATCGTGCCATCTTCGGTAACCGCGAAGCTTTGATCGCTAACAACGGCTACATCATTAATCGGGTTAACCGTAAGGTCTACGCCGCTCGATACGGTTTCCGTACCATCACTAACGTCGAAACTCAGATTAATGTCGCCATTAAAGTCCGCCTCGGGAGTAACCGTAAAGGTACCATCACCATTATCAGTGACCGTGGCGTTGTCACCCGCACTGACATTGCCCGCCGTGAGGTCATCACCATCAATATCACTCGCGTTCGCCAGCAGCTGTGCCTGGCTGAGGGTGATGGAACCGTCTTCGTCCACACTGTAGGCCAAGTTACCCGAGACCACTGGGGTATCGTTTATTGCAATGGTGGTAATATTGGCGGCAGTATCGGCAGTGCCTCCTTCCTCGTCTACCACCGTTACGTTGATGCTTACTTCGCCATTGAAATTTTCGTTTGGAGAGAAGTTGTAAGTACCATCCCCGTTGTCGGTGAAAACACCATCACTGCCGCTATAGCTAACGCTATCAACACTGACATCCCCCTCAATATCACTCGAGTTAGCAAGTAGTTGAGCATCGCTAAGGGTGATTTGTCCGTCTTCATTAACCGTATAAGAGGTTGTACCGGCCACGGGAAGGTCGTTTACGGCAATAACATCAATGGTAGCGGTAGCAACATCAATCGCCCCGTCATCATCAATAACATAAACGTCTATTTCGGCTGAACCGTTGAAGTTTTCATTAGGCGCGAAGCTATATGTGCCGTCTTCATTGTTAATTGTTAGCACGCCTTCGTTGCCGCTATATAGCAAAGATTGCACTTCGATCGTGCCGTCAATATCGCTACTATTTGCCAAGAGCTGACTTTCGCTCAGTACTAGCGTGCCATCTTCGTTCATTGTGTAGCTAGTCGCACCGGCTACGGGTGCGTCATTTACATCGGTGATACTAACGTTAATATCAGCCGTGGTAACAGCCGTGCCATCACTCACACCAAAGCTGAGTGATACCTCGCCGTTGAAGTTCTCATTCGGTGCGAAGCTGTAAGTGCCATCACCGTTGTCAGTGAATACACCATCCGTACCGGTGTAGCTAACCGAATCCACACTAAGTGTGTCGCCTTCGACATCTGTGGCCCCACTCAACAGCTGAGCGTCGGTGAAGATTAATGTCCCGTCCTCGCTGACGCTATAGGCTTGATCTTCAACCACAGCCTCGTCGTTAACACCTTGCACAACCACCACATAGTTTGGCGCATTAGTGTCGAGCTCTCCATCGGACACGAGATAGCTAAACTCAGCGTCACCGTTGAAATTTTCCGCTGGAAAAAAGGTCCAAGTACCATCGCCGTTATCTGTGAGCGTACCCGAGGCAGGATCCACTAACTCAAAATTAGAAACTGAAAGCACATCATTTTCGACATCACTCGCATTAACCAGAAGGTCCGCTTCACTTATCAGATAGCTTGCATCTTCAGCTACCGTTGATTGAGTCGTCCCAGTGATTGACGAAACCTCAACGTTGGCTATCGTCATCTCAGCTTTGGCTCCACCAGTGCTACCGGAGTACATCATTTTAACTGATTCTGGGATATCAATACCGTTTGCGACAAGATCTAATCCATTGATGATGCTAACGAAAGTATTGCCGTCGTCGAAGCTCATAGAAATATTCAGCAAACCGTCATCTGTTATCTCAATTTCAACGGATCGCATATCCGTCTCGTGGTCAATACCGCCATATCCCGAAACATCAACTGAGGTGATTAAGACATCATTAGAATCTCTGATCTCGACCAAGTCGTGGGTATAAGCATCAAAACCAATAGTAAGAAAATCTGTGTTTAAATCGGCGGCCCCTAAACCGTTACCCAGACTTCCAATTTCGAAATTACTGGCCTCCAATAGCGCTGCGTCATGAAAACTTACGGCCATACCATCCCCGACTCCCAAACCACCCTGGCCGCCTTCGGGATCAATCTGGAAGTCAAATGTTGTTCGTATACCCTCATCACTGTCAAAGCCGCGATCATAGAGTAGCGCTCCGCCTTGATCATAGTCATTCTCAACTAGTAATCCTTCGCCATTGGAGATGTCAGCGTCACCTAACATTACCCAATCACCAGCAACCAACGTAGCATCCTCTGTTCCAGTTCCAACCACAGGAGCATCGTTCACGGGATTCACTGTAAGATCAATGCCGCTAGATACCGCAGCGATTCCATCACTTACGTCAAAGCTGAGGCTAATATCACCGTTGAAATCGGCATCGGGAGTCACGGTGAAGGTGCCATCACCGTTATCGGTAACGGTGGCGTTGTCGCCAGCGCTTAAATTAGCCGCCGTGAGATCATCACCATCGATGTCGCTGGCGTTGGCGAGTAACTGTTCCTGACTGAAGGTGATTGAACCATCTTCGTCCACGCTATAGGCCAAGTTACCGGATACCACTGGAGTGTCGTTAACCGCGTGAACTGTCACGTCAGCGGTGGTAGCGATAGTTGCGCCCTCATCGTCAGTAACTGTTACATCAAAAGTTACATCGCCAGTAAAGTTTGCATTCGGTGCAAAACTATAGGTTCCATCTCCGTTATTGGTGAAAATACCGTCCGAGCCACTATAGACGATACTTTCAATAGTCACCGTGCCGTCGACATCGACGCTATTTGCGAGTAGATCCGCGTCACTCAGCGTTAAGGTTCCCTCCTCCTCGAGAAAATAACTTGTTGAATCCGCTGTGGGCGTATCATTAACTGATTGAAACTCAACTGTATATTCAGCTTTTGCGCTCCCTCCACGACCATCAAAAACGGTATAGCCAAGACCAATATCGCCATTAAAATTTTCATCAGGTTGAATGGTGTAGGTGTAGTCGCCGTTATAGGTTACCGACGCGTTGTCTACTTCTAAAGTCCATTCCAGAGACGCTAGGTAAGCTTCAGCATCATCGTGTGCAGTAATTGAGCTTAGGTAATTATTTTGTGAAAAATTTGCCGCATCCTGAGCGTCATCTGCTGTTTGCTGAGCTGCTTGTGCGGCATCGGTAGCTGCCGTTAAGGGTAATTCAGCCTCCGCTAAGGATTCAGCTGTAGTTGCCGCATTCGCGTCAGCGGTATCTGCCTGTGCTGTCAACGTGTCGATATCTAGCTGCAAAGAATCGAGTGTTGATGCGGCCTCTGCAGCAGCATCAAACTGTTCCTGCATATCTGCCGCCTGCGCAACCAACGTGTCGACATCTGACTGGGTAAACTCGAGCGTTGTTTCAGCATCAGCAGTATCCAACTGATCCTGCATATCTGATGCCTGTGCCGTCAGCGCGTCAATGTCTGACTGTGTAAAGTCGAGTGTCGCTTCGGCTTCAGTAATATCAAACTGTTCCTGTACATCTGAAGCCTGAGACCTCAAGCTTGCAGACTCAGCTTGGTAATTAGTTAGCTGCGTTTGTAAACTATCAACGTCTTCCTGCAAGGCGGGTATGACGGCTAGCAGATCATCAGCCTCTGACTGAGCCAAATCTGCTGAGTCTTGATCTTCTTGAGCCTTAGCGGCCCACCAGTTTTCACTATTCTCCTTTGAGGCCTCATCGGAAATGGCATAGTGGAGCGGCGAAAAGATGTCGAGTGTTGCTATTAGGCTGTCACCATCTACGTCTGCAGCAGTGCTCAATAAATCCGTCTGATTTATGAGGTAGCTATTGTCCTCAAGACCAGTTTCCCCTGTATCAGAGGTTGTGGGAGCATCATTGATTTCTCTAACATCGAAGGTATTTACGGTAGTAACCGAATTAGTTCCATCAAACACTGTTACGGAAAAACTTGGATCTCCGTGATAGTGTTCATTTGGGACAAAACTGTAAGTACCATCGCCATTATTTGTAAAGATCCCGTCAGTACCGGTGTAGCTTACATCGGTTACACTAAGCTCGTCTCCATCAACATTAATGGCCGTCTGAAGCAAATCCGCGTCGCTAAAGGTCAGTGAGGTATCTTCGTTTAGAGATAAAGCCTGCGTATTCAGAATTGTCAGGTCGTCAACAGGATTAACCGTTAAATCAAGCTGTGCCGGGACAGACTCAGCTCCATCTGTCACATTGTAAGTTAAGGAGACTTCACCGAAGTAATTTTCGTCCGGAACAACTGTAAACGTGCCGTCCCCATTATCATTAACTGTCGCATTATCACCTGCGCTGAGATTGATAGCGCTGAGCTCATCAGCATCCACATCAGAAGCATTAGCTAGTAGCTGTTCCTGACTGAAAGTAATCGAGTTATCCTCATCAACACTATATGCCAACGAACCCGATACGACTGGAGTGTCATTCACTGCAATGACATTAACATTTGCGGTTGCCGTGTCAGTTTCGCCATCATCATCCACGACGGTTACGTCCAGCTCGACACTGCCATTAAAGTTCTCATTTGGAGCGAAGCTGAATGTTCCGTCACCGTTGTCTGTGAATATTCCATCCGCACCCGTATACAGAACACTAACTAAAGATACAGTGCCGTCTACATCACTTGTATTGGCGAGAAGCTGTGTATTATTAAAGGTTAGAGTACCGTCTTCAGAAACAGAGTAAGTGGTGGAACCCGCGACCGGAGCGTCATTTACATCGGTGACACTGACGTCAATATCGGCTGTGGTAACTGCCGTGCCATCACTCACACCAAAGCTGAGTGATACCTCGCCGTTGAAGTTTTCATTCGGTGCAAAGCTGTAAGTGCCGTCACCGTTGTCAGTGAACACCCCATCGGTGCCGGTGTAGCTAACCGAATCCACACTAAGCGTATCGCCCGCATCAATATCGCTAGCACCGCTCAATAGCTGAGCGTCGGTGAAGCTTAAGGTACCATCTTCGTTGATGGTGTAAGCCGCATCGCTCACTACCGCCACGTCATTAACTGGGTTAACGGTGAGATCAACACCACCCGCTACCGTAGCGGTGCCATCACTCACATCGAAGCTTAAATCGATATCACCATTGAAGTCTGCATTGGGCGTTACCGTGAAGGTGCCATCACCGTTGTCAGTAACCGTGGCGTTGTCGCCTGCGCTAACATTCGCCGCGGTGAGGTCATCACCATCGATATCGCTGGCGTTGGCGAGTAGCTGTTCCTGGCTGAAGGTGATTGAACCATCTTCATCCACGCTGTAGGCCAAGTTGCCAGACACCACGGGGGTATCGTTCACGGCAATGACACTCACGTCAGCGGTACTGGTATCCGTTGCACCGTCATCGTCGATAACTTGAACATCAAGACTGACGTCGCCGTTGAAGTTATCATTCGGGGCAAAGTCGTAGGTGCCATCACCATTATCAGTGAAGATACCCTCGGTACCGCTATAGCTTACGCTATCAACGCTTACCGTGCCGTCCACATCACTTGAGTTAGCCAGAAGCTGCGCATCGCTGAAGGTTAAGGTACCGTCTTCATCAACACTGTAGCTCGTTGAACCCGCGACCGGGGCATCGTTCACATCGATAACCGTGACGTCTGCCGTAGCGGTATCCGTGGCGCCGTCATCATCGATAACTTGAACATCAAGACTCACGTCGCCGTTGAAGTTATCATTCGGAGCAAAGTCGTAGGTGCCATCACCATTATCAGTGAGGATACCGTCGGTACCGCTATAGCTCACGCCATCAACGCTGACCGTACCGTCCACATCACTTGAGTTAGCTAGAAGCTGCGCATCGCTGAAGGTTAAAGTACCGTCTTCATCAACACTGTAGCTCGTTGAGCCCGCGACCGGGGCATCGTTCACATCGATGACCGTTACGGCGATATCCGCCGCGGTGACCGCCGTGCCATCACTCACGCCAAAGCTGAGTGATACCTCACCGTTGAAGTTTTCATTCGGTGCGAAGCTGTAGGTGCCATCACCGTTGTCAGTGAACACACCATCGGTACCGGTGTAGCTAACCGAATCCACACTGAGGGTGTCGCCCGCATCAATATCGCTAGCACCGCTTAATAGCTGAGCGTCGGTGAAGCTTAAGGTACCATCTTCGTTGATGGTGTAAGCCGCATCGCTCACCACCGCCACGTCGTTAACCGGGTTAACGGTGAGATCAACACCACTGGCTACCGTAGCGGTGCCATCACTCACATCGAAGCTTAAATCGATATCACCATTGAAATCCGCATCAGGCGTTACCGTGAAGGTGCCATCACCGTTGTCAGTAACCGTGGCATTGTCGCCAGCGCTAACATTCGCCGCAGTGAGGTCATCACCATCGATATCGCTGGCGTTGGCGAGTAGCTGTTCCTGGCTGAAGGTGATTGAACCATCTTCATCCACGCTGTAGGCCAAGTTGCCAGACACCACGGGGGTATCGTTCACGGCAATGACACTCACGTCAGCGGTAGTAGTATCCGTCGCACCGTCGTCATCGATAACTTGAACATCAAGACTGACGTCGCCGTTGAAGTTTTCATTCGGAGCAAAGTCGTAGGTGCCATCACCATTATCAGTGAGGATACCGTCGGTACCGCTATAGCTCACGCTATCAACGCTTACCGTGCCGTCTACATCGCTCGAGTTAGCAAGAAGCTGCGCATCACTGAAGCTTAACGTGCCGTCTTCATCTACACTGTAGCTCGTTGAACCCGCGACCGGGGCATCGTTCACATCGGTGACACTAACGTCAATATCGGCTGTGGTAACTGCCGTGCCATCACTCACACCAAAGCTGAGTGATACCTCGCCGTTGAAGTTTTCATTCGGTGCGAAGCTGTAGGTGCCATCACCGTTGTCAGTGAACACACCATCGGTTCCGGCGTAGCTAACCGAATCCACACTAAGCGTGTCGCCCGCATCAATATCGCTAGCACCACTCAATAGCTGAGCGTCGGTGAAGCTTAAGGTACCATCTTCGTTGATGGTGTAAGCGGCATCGCTCACCACCGCCACGTCGTTAACCGGGTTAACGGTGAGATCAACACCACTGGCTACCGTTGCGGTGCCATCACTCACATCAAAGCTTAAATCGATATCACCATTGAAATCCGCATCAGGGGTTACCGTGAAGGTGCCATCACCGTTGTCGGTAACGGTGGCGTTGTCGCCAGCACTAACATTACCCGCGGTGAGATCATCACCATCAATATCGCTGGCGTTGGCGAGTAACTGTTCTTGGCTGAAGGTGATTGAGCCATCTTCATCCACGCTGTAGGCCAAGTTACCGGACACCACTGGGGTGTCGTTAACGGCCGTCACCGTTACCTCAGCGGTGGCAGTATCCGTAGCGCCGTCGTCATCGATAACTTGAACATCAAGACTGACGTCGCCGTTAAAGTTTTCGTTTGGCGCGAAGCTGTAAGTACCGTCGCCGTTGTCGGTGAAGATTCCGTCGGTACCGGTGTAGCCCACGCTGTCAACGCTTACTGTACCGTCCACATCACTTGAGTTAGCCAGAAGCTGCGCATCACTGAAGGTTAAGGTACCGTCTTCAGCAACGGAGTAAGTGGTAGAACCGGCTACCGGCGCATCGTTAACATCGATAACCGTGACGTCTGCCGTGGTGGTATCCGTAGCGCCATCGTCATCGATAACGGTAACATCAAAGGAGACATCTCCATTGAAGTTGCTATTGGGGGCAAAGATGTATGTACCGTCATCTCCCGCGACGAAAATACCATCAGTACCTGTGTAGGTCACACTATCAACCGCTACCGAGCCATCTACATCGCTCGAGTTAGCCAATAGCTGAGCGTCGTTGAAACTCAGTGTGCCGTCTTCATTCACGCTATAGCTGGTTGAACCGGCGACCGGGGCGTCATTCACATCGGTGACACTAACGTCAATATCGGCTGTGGTAACTGCCGTGCCATCACTCACACCAAAGCTGAGTGATACCTCGCCATTGAAGTTCTCATTCGGTGCGAAGCTGTAGGTGCCATCACCGTTGTCAGTGAACACACCATCGGTACCGGTGTAGCTAACCGAATCCACACTGAGGGTGTCGCCCGCATCAATATCGCTAGCACCGCTTAATAGCTGAGCGTCGGTGAAGCTTAAGGTACCATCTTCGTTGATGGTGTAAGCCGCATCGCTCACCACCGCCACGTCGTTAACCGGGTTAACGGTGAGATCAACACCACTGGCTACCGTAGCGGTGCCATCACTCACATCGAAGCTTAAATCGATATCACCATTGAAATCCGCATCAGGCGTTACCGTGAAGGTGCCATCACCGTTATACGTAACCGTGGCGTTGTCACCAGCACTAACATTACCCGCGGTGAGATCATCACCATCTACATCACTTGAATTGGCTAACAACTGTTCCTGACTGAAGGTAATTGAACCATCTTCGTCAACGCTGTAGGCCAAGTTACCGGACACCACGGGGGTGTCGTTCACGGCCGTCACCGTTACCTCAGCGGTGGCAGTATCCGTAGCGCCGTCGTCATCGATAACTTGAACATCTAGACTGACGTCGCCGTTAAAGTTTTCGTTTGGTGCGAAGCTGTAAGTACCGTCGCCGTTGTCGGTAAGGATACCGTCGGTACCGGTGTAGCCGACGCTATCAACACTGACCGTACCGTCTACATCGCTTGAGTTAGCCAGAAGCTGCGCATCACTGAAGGTTAAGGTACCGTCTTCATCAACACTGTAGCTCGTTGAACCCGCGACCGGGGCGTCATTCACATCGGTGACACTAACGTCAATATCGGCTGTGGTAACGGCCGTGCCATCACTCACGCCAAAGCTGAGTGATACCTCGCCATTGAAGTTCTCATTCGGTGCGAAGCTGTAAGTGCCGTCACCGTTGTCAGTGAACACACCATCCGTACCGGTGTAGCTAACCGAATCCACACTGAGGGTGTCGCCAGCATCAATATCGCTGGCACCGCTCAATAACTGAGCGTCGGTGAAGCTTAAGGTACCATCTTCGTTGATGGTGTAAGCCGCATCGCTCACCACCGCCACGTCGTTAACCGGGTTAACGGTGAGATCAACACCACTGGCTACCGTAGCCGTGCCATCACTCACATCGAAGCTTAAATCGATATCACCATTGAAATCCGCATCAGGCGTTACCGTAAAGGTGCCATCACCGTTGTCAGTCACGGTGGCGTTGTCGCCTGCGCTAACATTCGCCGCAGTGAGATCATCACCATCAATATCGCTGGCGTTGGCGAGCAGCTGTTCCTGGCTGAAGGTTATTGAACCATCTTCATCCACGCTGTAGGCCAAGTTACCGGACGCAACAGGGCTGTCGTTCACGGCTATAACGCTGAGATCTGCGGTAGTAGTATCCGTAGCGCCGTCGTCATCGATAACTTGAACATCAAGACTAACGTCGCCGTTAAAGTTTTCGTTTGGTGCGAAGTCGTAGGTGCCATCACCATTATTAGTGAGAATACCGTCGGTACCGCTATAGCTCACGCTATCAACGCTGACCGTGCCGTCTACATCACTTGAGTTAGCCAGAAGCTGCGCGTCACTGAAGGTCAACGTACCATCTTCATCAACTGAGTAGCTGGTTGAACCCGCGGCTGGGGCGTCATTAACGTCTTCCACCATGATGCACGAGTCATAAGTTGTATCGGTAGCAGTGCCGTCAGTTACCGTAACGGAAAATAGGATTTCGCCATTAAAATTTTCATTAGGTGAGAAACTGAAGCTTCCGTCACCATTATTGGTAAATACACCGTCCGTCCCGCTGTAGTTAAGCGAAGAAACTGTTAATTCGTCCCCATCAATATCACTACTCGAAGCTAAAAGCTGCTCTTCGGTGAAGGTGATGGTACCGTCCTCACTAACACTTCCACATATGCCACCGGCGACAGGGGGATCGTTTACAGGAATTACCTCTACTTCAGCACTTGCAGAAGCCACCGCACCGTCATCATCAACCACCGAGACATCAATACTGACATCACCGTTAAAATTCTCGTTGGGTGCAAAACTATAGGTACCGTCACCATTATCCGTGAATACACCATCGGTGCCAGTATAAGTCACCGAGTCTACTGTCACTGTGCCATCGACATCACTCGTATTAGCCAACAACTGCGCATCGCTAAAACTTAAGGTGCCATCCTCATCCACCGAGTAGCTTGTTGAACCGGACACCGGGACATCGTTGATGTCATTCACGGTAATGTCGATATTCGCATCCGTAGTGGCGGTCCCATCGCTAACGCTGAACGCAAGATCTACGTTACCGTTGAAGTTGTCATTCGGGGCGAAGCTATAGGTTCCATCGCCATTATCCGTAAACACACCATCGGTGCCCGTGTAACTCACGTCCGCCACGCTTAAACTGTCGTCGTCAACATCCGTCGCGCCCGCGAGCAGTTGCGCATCAGTGATCGTGATGGTGCCGTCTTCATCCACGGCGAAGCTTTGATCTGCAACAACGGCCACATCATTGACTGGATTAACCGTCAGATCAATGGCCGTTGCCACCGTCTCAACGCCATCAGTAACATCAAAGCTAATTGCGATATCACCATTGAAATCGGCATTTGGTGATACGGTGAAGGTGCCGTCACCATTATCACTAACCGTGGCATTCTCAGCACTTAAATTGGTCGCACTGAGGCTGTCTCCATCAACATCCGAAGCATTTGCTAATAGCTGTTCCTGGCTGAAGGTAATCGAACCGTCCTCAGCTACGCTGTAGGCCAGATCACCTGATACAACCGGCGCGTCATTGACGGCTACAACTGTGACGTCTGCAACCGTATCAGCGTATGCACCATCATCATCAACAATGGTGACGTCAATACTGACTTCTCCATTAAAATGCTCGTTGGGGTGGAAGCTAAATGTACCGTCACCATTATCAGTGAATACACCGTCGCTTCCTGCATAACTCACATCATGTAGATCATGTTCACCATCCACATCGTCACTATTGGCGATTAGTTGAGCTTCGGTGAAGGTTAAACTTCCGTCTTCAGAAATTGAATAACTTGTTGACCCAGCTATCGGCGCGTCATTGACCTCTTCTACTGAGATAGTCGCCGATGCTGTGGTTATATCGGTTCCATCAGAGACCGCAAAGGAGAGAGATACCTCACCATGAAAATGTTCGTTCGGGGCAAAACTATAGGTACCGTCGCCATTATCACTGAAGACGCCATCAGTACCGGAATAGGTGACACTATCTAAACTAAGCGTGTCGCCATCCACATCCGAAGCATTCGCCAGTAACTGGGCCTCGGTAATGGTTAATGTGCCATCTTCTTCCATTGTATAGGAGGCATCGCTAACAACCGCCACATCGTTAACCGGGTTAACGGTAAGATCAACACCACTGGCTACCGTAGCGGTACCATCACTCACATCAAAGCTTAAATCGATATCACCATTGAAATCCGCATCAGGCGTTACCGTGAAGGTGCCATCACCGTTGTCAGTAACGGTGGCGTTGTCGCCAGCACTAACATTCGCCGCGGTGAGATCATCACCATCTACATCAGTTGAATTAGCTAACAACTGTGCTTGGCTGAAGGTGATTGAACCATCTTCATC
>NZ_REFJ01000007.1 GCF_003688415.1 Umboniibacter marinipuniceus | reverse complement strand
CTGATCCCATCCCGAACTCAGAAGTGAAACGTTTCATCGCCGATGGTAGTGTGGGGTTTCCCCATGTGAGAGTAGGTCACCGCCAGGCACTTAATACAATAAAGAAGGCTCAACCGTTAGGTTGGGCCTTTTTTATTGCCTGAAATTCCTCAACGTAAGTTACCTCACATGGCCGTTGCCGCAGGCGACGCCCCCATGTGATAGTAGGGTGAGAACCCACGTTTAAAGCGCGCAGCGCTTTGTGGGTTCGAACGGGATCAAGCAGTGCTTGATCACCGGGCCGCGCAGCGGGCGCCAGGCACTTAATACAATAAAGAAGGCTCAACCGTTAGGTTGGGCCTTTTTATTGCCTGAAATTCCTCAACGTGAGCTACCTCACATGGCCGTTGCCGCAAGCGACGCCCCCCATGTGATAGCAGTGCCGGGGGCTATTTATCGCGTTCCCCTATGTGAGCTTAACGATGTGAAAGCTGACTTGTGGTGCCTTTAGGTAGCCCGTAAACTGTTGCTATATTTTTACCCTCTAGGAAGTATTCATGCGTCGTATTCTGCTAGCCCTCTCACTATCACTATCGTTATCCGCTGTGCCTAGCTACGCGAATGATGACGTAGCCGACTTTTTGCAACTCGCGCTGCCAGCTACCGCAGCAGGCATAACAGTAATCACTGATGATTATGAAGGTTTGGAGCAGTTCGCCTATGCGTTAGGCTCTACGGTTGCCACAACGTATGCGCTAAAGTCACTCGTTAGCTCAGAGCGCCCGAACGGTGAGGACGAGGATTCGTTTCCCAGTGGACATGCGTCGGTAACCTTCAGTGCGGCTTCGTTTATCGATAGGCGCTACGGCCATCAATGGGGAATCCCGGCCTACGTGCTGGCAAGCTATACCGCATATTCGCGCTATGAAAATGACCATCATAAGGCCGAGGACGTCCTCGTCGGGGCGTTAATCGGTTACGGTTTTTCCCACCTTTTTGTTGATGAATATTCGGATGTCCAGATAGGGGCGGTAGTCTCGGAGCGTTACAGTGGGCTGTCAGTTAGTTATGCGTTCTAAGTTCATACTGATTAGTTTAGCTAGCACCATTCCCCTTGTTGGGTGTGACGCTAGCCAGCATAGCAAGGCATCTGAGACGCCGTTAACCACTGAAGCGCGCTATTTTCAGAGTTGTGCGAGTTGTCATGAAAGCGGCAGAGCCGGGGCGCCAAAGCGCAGTGCTCCTAGCGATTGGGCGAAGCGTTCGCACAAAAGCGAAGATCAGATGCTACGCTCGGTGATCGAGGGTTACCGTGGTATGCCAGCGCGGGGGATGTGCGTTGATTGCACGGATGAAGAGCTCCGTGAGCTGGTCAAGTTTCTTAATCCACTGTCGGTAGTTGAGCCTGAAGCCAACTAAGCTAGCCGCTCGATCAGTTCCGAGGCAGCTTTCTTAGAAAAGGTACGCTCGCGTTCGTTGCGGAATCGGATGGTCATATAGACTCTATCTTCGTGGATAATTTCACCGTAGCCATAGTGGCTATGTATTACCGCGGGATTAGCTTTCTTCGTGCCGCTAAGCGTTGTTTGTTGTGGCTCTTTCGCTAATTCTATTTCTGGTAGCTTAAGTTGTTGATGTTCAGCAAAGGCCTGCCATGCGGCCCGTTGGGGCGGGCTAAGTGTCAAACGCTTGCAGTTTCCTGAAATAACGTCACGCCATCGATTTGCCTGCATTAAACCCAGCTCAGCTTGGAAGCGGCTAGGCAGCTTGTCACCAGCGCCCTTCGGAACTAATAGGCTGCAACTCAATTTCGCTCGCGTTATTGCCACATAGGCAAGCCGACGCTCAGATTCCTGCGCTGCAATAGTAAGCGAATTGCCATGCTGGTAGGGGAAGTGCTCGTCATCGAAATTGGTCACAATAACGTGGTCCCACTCAAGTCCTTTGGCGCGATGGATAGTGGTGAGGCTAATTTGCGAATTCGTGTTACCGCTAGCGCGTTGTTGCTGTAGTACTTGTATCGCCTGTATCGCAGCATTGGGGTGATAGCGATGCTGGCCTAAGTAATCAGTAAAAGCGCGAAGTATTGCGACACTTTCATCTCCACGCTGCTTTGACGTGGCGGATTCCTGCAAGGCTTCAAGGTAGCCCCGCGCAATAAAGAAGCGGTTGATGAGAGATTTCGCATTGTCATGGTGCGCTTCGAGGTCAGCCACTTGCGCCGCAAAACTATGAAGTTGTTTCTTCTCCCAGCCACTTAGGCTGTTCGCTAAGGCGCGAACTTGAAGGGAGAACTCTCCCGGGCTGCTCGCAAGTTGGTTGGCGAGTCCGTCAATAATGGGCTGCTTTATCTTAAGGTGTGGGGTAGTCATTAGCTGACGCCAAAACTTTGCATCGTTACGAACGGTGGCTACCGAGGTTAGCTGATTTACTTCCAAGAGACCGGTGATAACCTGAAGTTCGCGGCGAGCCAACACGGAGTTACCCCCATGTAAGGAAAAGTCGATACCGCGCTGCATTAACGCTAATTCGATCGGCGCAGCGTTGGACCAAAGTCGACAGAGCACGGCGATGGTTTCGGGCTCCTCAACAGTTCGGCTACGACTCAACAATTGTTCAATATGGGTGATGGCTGCAGCTTGATCATTTACGCAGGGAATAGGGTCTATGGTTGTTACGGCCTCTTTACTTGCAGGGAGACTGAAATGCGCATAGCGATTTTTGTTGTGAGCAATCAATTGGTTCGCAGCGAGGGCTAACGGGTAGCCGTAGCGGAAGGTAGTAGTCAGCGGTAATTGTTGACTGTTTGGAAAGGCACGGTCGAAATGCCGGAGCATAAATTCGGGGTTTGAGCCGCGAAACTCGTAAATGGTTTGGTCCGGATCGCCTACCGCGATAACCTGAGCACGCGATCCGGCGATGATTTCGACCAACCGTTGCTGGACGGCGTTAATATCTTGGTATTCATCTACCAGAATCAGGTCCATATGGTTAGCGAAGTGGTCTATCAATTGCTGGTCACTGTCAATGATACCTACGCTGTCATGGAGCATGTCAGAGAAGCTAATCAGCTTTGCTTGGTTTCGGGCCTCCTCGTAGCCCTGATGAGCGTCAATGAGGCATCGCCATTTGTCGCTCAGCTCGGCTTTATCAAAGGCTATATCGATACTGTCAAAATCACTTTTGTAGTGTTCTTGAAGTTGCCAAAACGCCTCTAGCGCCTCGCTGGGTTCATTCTGGATGTCCCTGAGTTGATCGGGGTGAACACGCGCTAATATCTCCTTTAACGCCATACGATCGCTGACCCAGCTGGGCATTGGATTCCAGTTTCGTGGTTCGCAAGCCCCAATCTTTGCTAAGCGTTTGTACATGCGTAACGCTAAGGAGTGAAAGGTACGTACTTCTGGCGGAGTTTGATTCGCTAATCGTTGCGACAGACGTTGCTCGAAGTCAACTTGCGCACTTTTGTTGAACATCACTACCAAAATACGCTTAGGATCCATGCCAGCAATGAGGCGTTCCGCGACCATTTCAACAAAGGTGGTGGTCTTTCCAGAACCTGCAACGGCGACTACTCGAGCGGGGCCTTTACTATAGGCAACGATATTGGATTGTTCGAGCGTAAGTGACATGGACAGTCTACAGTTAAAACGGACGTCTAGTGTAGCGCTTGTAGGCGATCTATTCACCTAGCTAAGTAGGCCATTTTGGTGGATTTTTTTGAGTAATTAATAGGCAAGTAGTATGATCGCCGCCCATCGGAATTTGTGAAGTGTGAGTAACATGAAAGTAGTGGTAATTTATTCAGGGGGCATGGACTCCTTTACGGTATTACACCGAGCTATTAAGACCGGTCACGAAGTATTGGCCGTGTCCTTTAATTATGGTCAAAGGCATAACAAAGAGCTCGATTATGCGCGAAGAGTCTGCGCCGAAGCTGGGGTTGTTCACGATGTAGTGGATATCACCGCGATGCAATCGCTGATGTCGAATTCGTCATTAATGGCGAACAGTGCCGAAGACATTCCTGAGGGCCATTACGCGGCCGAAAATATGAAGTCTACGGTCGTACCAAACCGAAATATGATTCTGATCTCCTTGGCCATTGGCTATGCTGTCAATGAGGGGGCTTCGGAGGTTTGGTACGGCGCCCATTCAGGCGATCACACGATTTACCCGGATTGTCGCCCAGAGTTTGTTGAGGCCATGCAAGCGGTTTCGTTGCTTGCCAATTTTGAACCCGTTAAGGTGGTTGCACCCTACCTCTATGATGACAAGATTGTCATTCTCAGAGATGGCTTAGATATGGGGCTCGACTATGGCCAAACCTGGACCTGCTATAACGGTCGTGAAAAGGCCTGCGGAAAATGTGGTTCATGCGTGGAGCGTCTAGAAGCCTTTACATTAAATAATGCTCAGGATCCTCTGGAGTACGAAGCCTAATGTACACCGTTAAGGAAATGTTCTATACGCTACAAGGAGAGGGAGCCCATACAGGCAGAGCGGCGGTATTCCTGCGCTTTACCGGGTGTAACTTATGGTCTGGTCTGGAAAAGCACCGAGCCGAAGCCATCTGTAGTTTCTGTGATACGGATTTTGTCGGCACAGACGGCGTGAATGGCGGTAAGTTTAAGACCGCTAGTGAACTTGCCGAGGCGGTGGCTAAGCTGTTTCCCGGCGAGAAAAACCGATTCGTCGTCTGCACCGGCGGAGAGCCCCTGCTGCAGTTAGACAACGAGCTAGTTAGTGCGTTGCGCGAGCGTAATTTTGAAGTGGCGGTGGAGTCGAATGGAACCATTCGCCCTCCCAGTGGCGGGGTAGATTGGTTATGTATTAGCCCTAAAGGTACCGCTGAGGTAGTTGTCACGCACTGCGACGAACTTAAGTTGGTATTCCCGCAGGCCGATGCCATGCCGGATCGTTTCGCAGGCATTAAAGCGCAGCTCCGCTATCTTACTCCCATGGCCGATCCTCATGCCGGGATGGATGAGGTTATCTACCGAAACACCACCACTCAGCAGACCATCCAGTACTGCTTAGACCATCCCCAATGGCAGCTGAATTTGCAATCACATAAAGTGATCAATATAGCCTAAGCGCGTTACCAGTCATCGTATTCTGGCTTTTATCCACAGGCAAAAAAATGCCGCCCGAAGGCGGCCAAGAGCCCAAGTAAATTCGTTTTAGCCTTCGGTCACCACTGCCGCATTCAGTGCAACACCCTCGGTGGTGGTGTCCCCGTCGTGTTCGGCGGTAACTACTTCGGCGCCAATAATGGCGACTTTAGTGCCCGATGACGCTCTACTAAGTGAAGACGTAATAATTGGTGCGCCTTGCGGAAGGTCAATGGCGCTGATGAGGATCTGCATATTGCCCTCGTCATCTTCGCGTGAGCCAATTCGGTCAATCTGTACGGCTTTTAACACTTCGTTTTCAACGGTGTAGATAATCTGATCGCCATAGACACTCTGTACGGGGACGGCGAGGAGGTTGTTCTGTGCTGGCAGCGTGACACGAACCTCCAGCGCTCGGCCCAGCGCAACTTTACTGTTCTCAGGCAGTGCCAGCAGTAGATCTGTGCCAGCACGGCCGCTGCGAACTTCGGCGCCCACTTCTAGGAACTGCATTTCTACCCAGTTACCGCCAAGCAGAGCCTCGGCCTTCACATACTGCTGTGCAGATAGCGCGCCCGCGACTTCTTGAGCGGTATCAGCCGGCAAGGAAACACGTACCTGGTGGTTGTCCTCATCAAATAAGGTAATGACTGGCTGTCCCGTTGCAACGCGGCGACCAATGGCGGCGTTAACTTGCGTTACTTTGCCGTCAAAGGGGGCCACAATGGCGAGTCGCTCGAGGTTTAGCTCCGCTTGTTCGAGATTGGCGGCGGCATTTTCAACGCCGGCGACAGCTGAGACCATGGCGGCTTCTTGGGTGCTAATCACCAGCTCCTGCTGATTTAAGGTGATCTCCTGCTGCAAGCGCTGCTGTTTTAGGTCTTCAAGCGCAGAAAGTGACATCTGGCCATTACCGTAAAGCGTTTCGTAGCGCTGCTCTTTGCGACGAGTGATCTCATACAGCTCCTTCTGTGCATCGAAATTGCGTCGATCGGCAATTTGTTGTGCATTCAATCGAGCGAGCGAGCTCTGTGCCTCGTTGAGGGTTGCCTCGGCGCGTCGTACCAGCAGACGAGCATCGCGAGGATCAAGTTGGACGAGGAGGTCTCCAGCCTCCACCGATTGGCCTTCGCGGACGAAGACTTCCTGGACATAAGCCAAGGTTGACGCTTCGATGGTCGTCGTATTTGGGTTCTCTACGCGGCCATAAACAGTGACCTCGGGGGCGAGTGGAGAATGTTCGGCCGACATTGCCGAGACGGGAATCGCCTGAATTTCTGCCTCTCCTTCACCCTGTGCGCCACCCGTTGCAGCAAGGGTAAACATAATGACGAAGAAGCCGACAAGTAAGCTGACGATCTTGCCCCACATAGGCATGCCACGAAAGTTTTGGCCGGGAGAAGAGCGGCCAAGACGGCGGCCAAGCGGGCCTAATTGACGCAGCGGCTTTAGATTTGAAAAGTTCATGCTTGAGCTCCTTCGCGATCGAGACGTTTGATCTCTTTAACGCGGTTACGGTAAATAGTCCAATTGGTTTGAATCGTGTCCAATGCGGACAACATTGCTGGGATCACCAGCAGAATAAGTACGGTGCCGTACAACATGCCGAAGCAAATTACGGTCGCTAAGGGAATAAACGCTTCACCCATTAATGAGGTTTCCATCATCATGGGCACCAAGCCCAAACCCGTTGTCAGCGAGGTTAGGATGACGGGGCGTAGACGGTTGCGAACCGCCTCTACTAGCGCATCATCGGCGCAGAGACCAGCCTCACGATGTTCCTTGTAGGAAGTCACCAAAATGATCGAGTCGTTAACGATTACCCCAGTCAGGGTAAAGATGCCGAGGAATGCCATTGGGGTAATGTTAAAGCCCATGACGAACAACCCAAAGAAGGCGCCAGTAAGACCGAAAGGAATAGCGGCCATAATCGCTAGTGGCCAGCTCGCCGATTGAAGGATCCATGCCAAGATGATGAAAATCAAAATCAAGGTAATGAGGAAACCAATCTGCATTTCCTGCAGTAGGCGAG
The DNA here is from genome assembly GCF_003688415.1 of Umboniibacter marinipuniceus. Taxonomy (NCBI): domain Bacteria; kingdom Pseudomonadati; phylum Pseudomonadota; class Gammaproteobacteria; order Cellvibrionales; family Cellvibrionaceae; genus Umboniibacter; species Umboniibacter marinipuniceus. The sequence continues at coordinate 80,445 of NZ_REFJ01000007.1, read as the reverse complement.
TTTGTGATCCAGCCCAAAAGCCCTTGCCACTTTGGATACCGTACTTCTGTGCGATCTCCTGAAGTGGACCCGCTTCGAGTTCGTTAATTACCGCGTCAGAAGTAGTAATAGACTTATCTGGGTAGGCGCGAATAGAGACCGTCTGTACGCCATCAACATGGTTGATTCGATCAATACCACGACGGCTTGAGATACTGGCAACGGTCGCTAGTGGCAAGATTTCTCCGTTCGCCGCTACGATAGGCAGCTTAGAAAGACTGCTTAGGCGACGACGTTCGTCACGAGGCAAGCTCACTCGAACTTCTAGTTCGTTGTCACCTTCGGTGAATAGCTGCACGCGATAGCCTTCAAAGGCGGCGCGAACCTGAGAGCCTACTTGTGACGCTGTCAGTCCAATCGCGCGACCTTCAGGGGTCAAGCTAAAGACCCATTGATCACGACCATAGGGAAGGTCGTCATGGATGTTATTGACGCCGGGAATGGTCGCCATGACCGCCGAGATTTCATCAGCTGCTTGCTTAAGCGTGGCAGTATCACCACCGCTAAAGGTCACTTCGATTTCTGGCCACGGCTGATCACCCTGCTCAATCTGCAATTGTTCAACGTAAGTGACAGGGGGAATACTTTCCTGCCAGTGCTTCAGGAATTCCGCAAGCGTTACCTCACGAGTCTCCGGTGAGGTCAGTTCAACCTGGAAGTTCGCGAATGAGGGGCCGCGTTGATAATCATTGCCGATCTGCGCACCATTTAGCTCACTCCAGCCAGCCACGATGTTGTTGCCGCCGAAATGTTGATTGGTCGCGTCCATCTTATCTTCGAGCAATGCGAGATAGGCCATGCGTTGGGCGTCACTGGCGTCCGGCGTAAATTGGATGTTGGCCTCAGCGAATTCGAAATTGATATTCATATTGAGGTCGAATTTGACGTGGTTAAAGGCGACGAGACCCGCGGCACAAATGAAGGCAAAAAATGCACCCAGAATTGCGATCCGTCGTTGACGCAGTACCGATTTAATCGTCGGAATGACCCAATTTTCGCGGAAGGCATTAAAGCGCTTATCAAAAGCATCGCGAAATGGATGCGTTTTAGTGTCTTTTTCCATCTTACGGAAGGAATGCTTTAAATGGCCAGGCATGATGAGGAAGCATTCGATTAGCGAGACGATGATGACACAAAGCATCAGGATGGGAATTTCAACGATTTGATCGCTGTCCACCACTATTAGCGGAATGAAGGCAGCTAAGGTTGTTAAGCTTGATGCAGTGATGGGGCCAAGCATACGGCGGGCACCGGTAATCGCGGCCTCCTCCGGTGATTTGCCCTGTTCAAACTGATAGAGAGAATGTTCGCCAACAACAATAGCATCATCCACCACTATCCCTAAGGCCATCACCAATCCAATCATAGAAAGCATATTGATTGAGCCACCCACGCTGTGGAACAGGAGCAGGGCGCCAGCAAATGATACGGGAATGCCAACAGCCACCCAAAATGCAACACGTAGGTTAAGGAATAGGAAGAGCATGGCGAGCACGAGGATGAGCCCGGAGACACCATTCCAGAACACCAGTGAAAGCGTGTCCTTGGCGAACTTCCATGCCTCAAGGAAGACTTGAACCTCAATGCCTTGGGCATTTAGACGGCTTTCGTTACCAGCACGCCATTGCTTCAAAATATCAGCGGCATTAAAGGTGTCCATGCCGTCACCTCGACGAAGACGAATCTCAATCGCTGGTTTGCCGTCAATGAGTTTAAGGCGCTGGTTGTCAATTTGGCGACGCTCAACCGAAGCAATATCGCCGAGTTGCACCAACTGATCACCTCGCGTTGAAGCAATCGGCATTTGTTCGAAACCCTCAACGGTTCGCTGCTGATCCATAGAGCGAATCTGACGCTCGCCTTGGCCGATACCAATTGTGCCCGCTGGAATATCAGAGGACAGACTTGAGACGCTGCGGGCGATATCGGCGAGCGAAGCGTTCATTTCAACTAGCGTAACGCCATCAATCTCGATCGCAATTTCTTCTTGAGGCATACCGCGCAGCTCTACCACGTCAATGCCAGCACGACGAAGATCTTTCTCAATTTCTTGGGCGTACGGTGCGAGCTCCTCGATAGACTCGGGGCCAGTGATGAAGATCGAGGCCACGGTTTCGTACCAGCGATTGATTTGCACTGTCGGCGGCTCAATCTCAGGAGGTAGTCCACGAACCTGGCCTAAAAGCTGTTTTACTTCGTCAACAGCTGCTGACATATCGGTGTTGCGATCAAAGCGCAGGTTGATATAGGCAACACCGTTTCGGGTCCAAGAGCGCAAGTTACTTAAACCTTGAATGCCGCGCATTTGATATTCGATGGGGTTGGTGACGAGGATTTCAACATCTTCCGCTGATGCGCCAGGCCAAATTACTTGAATTTCAGCTTGGTTCCACGATTGATTTGGATTCATCTGAACGTGCAGCTTCATGGCACCCCAGACGCCGGCCAATAGGAGAATGACCATTAATAGATTCGCAGCGAGTCGATGCTGGGCAAGCGTTGCAATCCATCCTGAGCTATTTGTATTCACGGTTTTTCCGCCTTTTATAAATGTTCTGTCACTTATACCGACGATGCCAACGAGGCTTTGGATGCAAGAATTTGAAAAAAACTTCCAATCCCGTGAAAAAGGACGGTGGAGCAGTTAAACTCCACAGCACTTAAAGAAGGAGTGAACTGTGGCTGAATCAACCTCACTGAAACCTCGCGAACTAGATAAGCTGGTGGCGACGTTAACACCGGATGGGACCTTTGATCGTCATCAATTACGCGGCTATCTTAGTGCCGTCGTCGTAGCGCCAGTGAAGTGTCCTGCAGAGGCTTGGTTAGGGGTATTACTCGCTCAGGTCGAGGTTCAGGAACTCCCCGCGACGAGCTCGTTATTGGTTAGTTATGCGGAGCAGTTAGCGGAACAGATTTCCAGCGGTACTTACCGACTTCCCGCTCTTGGCGACGCAGCCTCTGCCTTCGAGCATTTATATAGCGGGGTTCGTCAGCCGCTGCTGCAGTGGTGTGCTGGTTTCCAAGCGGGCGCAACGGATTTCAATGAGTATTTTCGAATGCCCAAGAATGAGCACGCCGCCATCATTCAAGAGAGCTTGATGACCTTAGGTTGCCTCGCATTTCCTGAAAGCGTCAACTATCTCGCCGAGCAGTTAGCCCTGTCGAATGATGACTTCATTGTTCACAATCGCTCACGTATGCCAAAGGCACTTAAGCAACTTCATCAGCTCAAGACTTCCGAGCGCCAGACACCCGAGCCATTGGTTGGGCCGGATAAGCGCGTGTCCGCTCTACTTGAAGCGGGGCCGGAGGAACAATTAGTGCTAGCGCAGGCAATTGTGTTGGATAATGCCGATTGTGCGGAAGCGTGGGAGATTTTAGCGCGCCTTAAGTCCGAGAGCGTGACACAAACGATTCAGTGCCTAGAGCAAGCAGTCCGCGCTGCCGAACACACTTTGGGGCGCGAGTATCTAGAGTTTTATCGAGGCCAGCTGTGGGATCAAGCGCCTGCTAGGGTCTTGATTCAAAGCCTGGTAGGTTTAGGCGCCAGCTATAAAAAAGATAAACAACTGAAGAAAGCAGCGAGTTACTTTGAAAAAGCCTTGGTATTGGACCGTTCAGATGTGGTGGCGGCACGAGCAGCGCTCATGACGATCTATTTCGAATTGGGTAACTATGACGCAGTCGCCAATATTCTTTCGCGCTATGACGAGCAAAATGCTTGGGTAGTTTACAGCCGAGCCCTACTGAACTACGTTCGCAGCGGCGATACCGAAGCATCACGCTTTCTGAGAGAGCAGGCTAAACTATTAAACCCTCACGTGCCCGCGCTAATGAGCCAGCGCAAAGAGGCGCCCGCAAACCCGCGATTGGATCATTCGGTAGGTAGTGTTGATGAGGCTGCCTTCTATGTGAGCGATGCCAAGAATGCTTGGCGAAAAGTGATAGGCTCAATCGTCTGGTTGGTGGATGGGTGATCGTCTTAGCGATGCGCCAAGAAGTCGTTTCAGCCTTCGTCGCTCTGCCCATAGGATGTAACGTTGCAAAGCAATGACGGCCAGCGTAAGCAGCGCAGCGGCGCAGGCGAAGGCAATTTCATTGCCGTACTGCCCTTTGAAGAGGGAAGATTGTGTTGCCCAGTTCCATGCTACGGCAATAGCGATACCCAGTGCCGGTAGACCGAGCCAAAAAATGATTCTGAGAAAGTGAGTTACTGCTGCGTTGTCCATGGAAGTCCGCTAGCGACTGTAGCGCTTTAAAGGCCTTCCTGAATCTTCGAAGATTTCAATCAGATAGTCAAATTCATGGCGGTTAAGCAGACGAGTGAGCTGATCAAAGGCCGAGAGGTCCGCCGAGCCGTATGCTCGCCCCATAGTGAGGGAATGATCTTCAAATTCGAATGACCAGCTAAGTAACGAAAAGCGAATGCCGTCGTCCACGAAATGGTGGGGCAGTTCTAGTAGTAGCGAGTCAGTTTCACCCGGGAAGAGTGTAAGAAAGGCGTTTCGTTCAGCGCTCACGAATCATTAAGCTCGTAGTAGCGAGAACAAGCTGTCTAGCACTGTTTGTGCACTGGTTGCGAGCATCACCCCGAAATCGCTCTGTTGAACCACGCATACCAGCTGGGTGTCAATTGCGCTAAAATCAAGATTCAAGAACTGACTCGCCGTAGCCAAGCCGGCAACTAGGGTAGTGGTTAGCAGTACAAAGTGGTCTTCTTTCATCGGTGCGCTCCTCCTGAGAAATTCGAATATAGGGGAGACTGACACAGGGGTAAAGGAGTCTGCGGAAATTACTAGGGAATCAAAGATGGCAAAATCACAACGAGCAGCAGCTCGACACATTCTAGTCAAGACGGAGAAGCAGGCATTAGACTTGAAGCGACGGCTAGGGCAAGGGCAGGATTTTGGCGTGCTCGCCAAGCGTTTTTCAACTTGCCCCTCTAAAAAATCCGGCGGAGACTTAGGGGAGTTTGGGCGCGGCGATATGGTTAAAGCTTTCGATGATGTCGTGTTTAAACAGCTCACCAATGAGGTTCATGGTCCGGTAAAAACTAAATTTGGTTTTCATCTCATTGAGACCATCTACCGCGATTAATAGCCAGGCGGCTTGTTAACCCTGTTCTCACAGCTAGGCATTAGCTATGTAGCGCGTTGATGAATAAGGGGGATAAGCTATCGCTGTAGACCAAGAAGTTACCTATAATTGCGTTTTTCAATCACCATTGCACCGGATTTGCGATTCGGTCAGCGAGGTTTATATGTCAGCTATTGTAGTATGCGCGCTCTATCGCTTTACGCGACTAGACGATTTCAAGTCCCTTCAACAACCGCTATTAGATGTGCTAAATCAGCATGATATTAGGGGCACACTGCTGCTTGCCAGTGAGGGAATAAATGGCACTGTCGCGGGATCACAGGCTTCAATTGACGCGTTATTGGCATGGTTTGACCAAGATCAGCGCCTAGCGAATATCGATCACAAACTATCGTTTGATGACGAACAGCCATTTTACCGAACCAAGGTTAAGCTCAAGAAAGAGATTGTGACCATGGGCGTAGAGGGCATTGACCCAAAGCGTGTTGTAGGCACTTATGTTAAGCCTAAAGACTGGAATGCGCTCATTAACCAGCCGGATGTTGTGCTGGTTGATACCCGTAACGACTACGAAGTGCAAATCGGTACCTTCAAGGGTGCGTTGAACCCGAATACGGAAACCTTCCGTGAGTTTCCTGACTACGTGGCTAAGCACCTTGACCCAGCCAAGAACAAGCGCGTAGCGATGTTTTGCACGGGTGGTATTCGCTGTGAAAAGTCTACGGCCTACCTCAAAGAACAAGGTTTTGAAGAGGTCTACCATCTGGAAGGTGGTATTTTGAAATACCTCGAAGAGGTGCCCGAAACCGAGACCACCTGGGAGGGTGAGTGTTTTGTTTTTGATAACCGCGTAGCGGTTGACCACTCCCTCGAGAAGGGTAGCTACGATCTTTGTCATGGCTGCCGTATGCCTATTACGGAAGCAGACAAACTCAATGAAAAGTATGAGCAGGGTGTATCTTGCCATCACTGCTACGATGAATTGAGTGATGATCAGCGTGACCGATTCCGCCAGCGTGAGCTGCAGCTACAACTGGCGAAAAAGCGCGGGCTGAATCATATTGGTGATGGTGCGAAACTTTCCATTGAACAGCAGCGAGAGAAAAAACGCTTGGCCAGGGAAGCGCAGCGGGCTAAGTCTTAATGGTGAGCGAAGGGTGTCGCGTTAGCAGCACCCTTTTTTCAATGCCCATTGGTCTGGGTGGCTTAGGAGTCCGCTAGATTGCCTGAATACTGACGGTTAAAGTGTCTTTGTAGGCACCTGCCCGCTTACCCGAAGCATCTTCAAGATCAAAATCCAATTGATAATTTAGGCCGTTAGCGCCCGTGCAGTTATACTCACTCGCTCCAACGGAGCTCATGTTTGTTTCGGCGATGCCGTTACCCACCTGCGTTCGGGTGTCAGTTTGTCTGAGGTCCGTAAGGTCCACGTTGTAACCAATGGTTTGGGCTGGGGTGCCGCCCGCAGTCTCAATTAAGCCAAAATTGTACAATCCGCCAATCGGGGCGGCTTGCACGCCACTTAAGGTGATATTGACGTCATCACTGGCGAAGGACCAGATGCAAAAGTTCGCGCTAGTCTGTGTATTCAAGTCAATGGAGGTTGGCAACTGCGATAGATATACGCTGGATGAAATTGTGATGCTGACTGTGAACTCAGTGGGGTCAGTCTTCCCTGCTCCATTATATTCGGTTGGGTCTGCAACTAAATCGAAAGTGCCGGTAAAGGCTGAAAGCGCATTGACCCCCAGCGCAGCGATATCGCTGCCCAAAATTTGAATTGAAAAATCAAAGGTATTCGCTGTACAGGCGGCAGTCTGGCTAGCAAATTGCGTGCTGGCGTTGAGTTCATTGTTTTTTGTGGCCACTGGTTCGGAAAAGTTGGAAGCTGGAGCGTCGCCGGGAAGGAGTGGGACGGCATTGGGAGTGTTGGTGGTGTTACCCGTCTTCTTGCTGAGATTGAATCTTACGGGTAAATTTGCTCCGTTAGCTCCTAATAAGGTATAGGGGGTTCCGTTACTCTTTTGCTCAACAGATAAGGCATAGTTAACGCGAAAATATTCGGTTTCCTTTTTGGTAGAAAAAATGAAGCAAAAACCTTCGTCAGCAATAGGAATAACCGTACCTTCGGCTATATCTACCCCATCCCAATCGCCAAAATCAACATCTTGAATTTCCAGCAGCGCAGTAAAATGATCTTTATCGCTTTGCGCCCACACCCACACCGGCCAACAGGTTAGCAGGATGACAAAGACCGTGAATGGAGTGCGGTGGAGCATCTTTCAACCTCTTAAAACCATTAATGTGATGGGTGTCACGCTTTTTCTTATAGTGCCACAAAACTTTTTTGCATCCAAACGATAACACCATGCGTCTATGTTAGTGAATGAACAATTTATCAAGGATAGAATCATGTACCGTTTAATTAGTGTTTCAGTAGTATTAATGTTGTTATCAGGTTGTGCCAGTGCGTTGAGCGTTCTCGCTTAACGTCACTTAGGCTACTATTTACTAGAGCTAATGCTCTATTGCTCAAGAACTAAGGGGAAAGAATGAAAAAACTAATCGCTATCGCTGTCATTGCAACGCTGTCAACAGGTTGTGTCTTTGCAGTTGGCACAGGCGGTAATAAATCCAGTAATTGTACGATTACTGTGAATGAAGATGACTCAGTCACCATGCGCGGCGAATGCCCTTCCAGCATGCGTGTTAATGTGAAGAAGCCGGCGCAGTCCATCGAAATTGAACAGGTTTCTGACGTCGAAGTGGAAGTGACAGAGGCGGAGACAGAGTAATCGTTTCGTCACCGAAGAAGTATCACCGAAGCCAGCGAAAGCTGGCTTTTTTGTTTCCGATTGGATTCAAAAATTTACGAAACGATACAATCGTCGAAACTTTAGGTATTATACTCAGCAATCTAAACCAATTACTGATCTCCACATTCCCGTTACCTAAGAGGCTTGTCTGCCATGAGCAAAACCACTCCACTTTACAATAAGCATGCCGAAGCAGGCGCAAAATTTGTTGATTTCTCCGGCTGGCAGATGCCAATACACTATGGTTCGCAGGTGGAAGAGCATCATCTTGTTCGCACTGAAGCCGGTGTATTCGACGTCTCTCATATGGTGGTAGTGGATATTGAGGGTGTGCAGGCAACCGAGTTTCTGCAGTACTTATTGGCAAATGATGTGGCCAAGTTGCCCGCTCCAGGCCAAGCCATGTATACCCCTATGCTCAATGAAGCGGGTGGCGTGATTGACGACTTGATTGTTTACAAAACCAACGAAGGCTATCGCTTAGTGGTAAATGCGGGAACGGCCGAGAAGGATCTGGCCTGGTTCAACCAAAATACCGCTAGCTTTGAAGTAAGCGTCACGGCTCGTCCAGAGATGGCTATTCTTGCTGTCCAGGGCCCGAAAGCACTCGCTGCGATATACGAACTAATGCCCGCCATCAGTGACGAGCTTAAGAGCCTGAAACCGTTCCAAGGTATGGCATTGGCGGATGGTGGATATATTGCTAAAACCGGTTATACCGGTGAAGCTGGGGTTGAAGTGATCGTTCCTTCTACTGAAGTAGAAGCGCTTTGGGACGCGCTGCTAGGCGCTGGGGTGAAACCAATCGGCTTAGGCGCGCGCGATACGCTGAGACTGGAAGCGGGGATGAATCTCTATGGTCAGGATATGGACGAAACTACGTCTCCACTGACTTCAAATCTTGCGTGGACAATTGCATGGGAGCCGGCAGAAAGAAATTTTGTGGGTAGGGATGTGATTGCTGCCGAACGAGCCGCTGGAACGACTCACAAGCTGGTAGGTCTGGTACTGGAAGACCGTGGCGTCCTTCGAGCCGGCCAGACGGTAGTGGTAGAGGGTGAAAGTTCCACCGGAACCATTACCAGCGGAAGTTTTTCACCAACACTTGGTGTTTCTATTGCGTTGGCACGCGTGCCGAAAACTATTGGTGAGTCTGCCGTGGTAGAAGTTCGCAACAAGCAACTGAAGGTACGAGTGGTGAAGCCATCATTCGTGAGGAATGGTAAGTCGCAGATAGCCTAAAGCGTAGCAAAGTAAGTAGCTATAAAAACGGAGCGCTAAACCAGCGCTCCGTTTTTGGTTTTGAATGGTTAGTCAAAGGTATTGATAACCGTAGCCGCCGGACAGGTAATAACGACAACGTTCTTATAGCCTAGCTCCTTGAGCTGTTTGGCCGCAAAGGTGGCTCTTCCCCCGGTAGCACAATGGAGATAGATGGGGGTGTCAGCGTCCGGAACCACTTGGGTAATTTTCATTTCTAGCACGCCACGAGGGATGTTGATGGCACCATTCGCTGCGGCTTCGTTGAATTCTCCTGGTTCGCGAACATCAATTAGCGTGCCGCCAGATGTTTTAAGCTGCTCCGCCGCGGCGCTCGAATCCACGCAGCTTAGGTCGGCTCTCATTTCTTTTATCCAAGTAGCTAAATCTTTAAACATTGTTGTCTCCCGATAGTCACCTTGGGGCGACTTATGATAGCGTGATAGTCTACTTAGATTAGCAGTTTCGTTGGCTAACGAAACTTTCGGCTAACCGTTAATAAAGAGAAAGCAATGATTGATCTTCGAAGTGATACCGTAACTCAACCCTCCGGCGCTATGCGCGAGGCTATGCTTCATGCTGAGGTTGGCGATGACGTGTATCGAGATGACCCCAGCGTAGCGGCACTGGAACAGCGTGTAGCGAGTTTACTGGGTAAACAGAAGGGGCTATTCGTGACCAGTGGCACCCAGGCCAACCTATTGGCGCTACTTAGTCATTGCCAGCGCGGCGAGGAGTACATCGTTGGTCAGCGAGCCCATGCGTATAAATATGAAGCGGGCGGTGCGGCGGTGCTTGGGAGTATCCAGCCCCAGCCGCTATCGCTTAATGTGGACGGCACTTTTGATTTGGCTCAATTGGTTCAAGCAATTAAACCCCGTGATATTCACTTTGCAAGAACGAAACTGATCTGTTTAGAGAATACTATCGGCGGAGTGCCCTTGCCGCTTGGATACCCCGAGAAGATTCGCGATATTTGCGATCGTCATCAGTTGGCGCTGCACTTGGATGGCGCACGATTGGTTAATGCAGCCTGTTATCACGGTGTGGCGTTGAAGGATTTGGCGCAACCATTTGATTCGATTTCACTGTGCCTATCGAAGGGCTTGGGCGCGCCGGTGGGATCGGTATTGGTTGGTGATGAAAATTTCATTGAAGAGGCTCGACGCTGGCGGAAAATGCTTGGCGGAGGCTGGCGCCAAGCAGGCCTGCTTGCCGCCGCAGGTCAGTTGGCGCTAGACAACATCCCCCGGACTTACATTGATCACCAAAATGCTGCGTTACTTGCCACTGGTCTGGCTAGTATCGAGGGTGTCAAAGTACTGGGCGAACAGCTCTATACTAATATGGTGTATGTAGAAGTAGAGGGTAATCAGGCTGAGTTGAGCGAGTACCTGCTCACGGAGGGCGTGCGCGTATCGGAGGGCAGCCCCATGCGTTTGGTGGTTCACCTTGATGTATCCGCAGCTCAGATAGACAAAGTCATCGCGCTATTTCGAACTAAAATTCAACAGACCGCTTCCTAGGGAAACTGAATATGAAAAATTGCCTGTTAATACTCTCTATTTGCCTGTTGGGCTCCACAGGATTCGTCTTTGCAAACCAAGACGAGCCCGAAGCAACAGCTAGTGAGCAAGATCAAGTTACTCAAGAGCAGCAGGCTCGTGCTGCCGCGTTAGCGGAGACAGAATTTGCGGAGCCGCTTTACAAGCCATTCATTGAGCGATATGTGCTGGACGAGCTGCGAGCGCTGCGTGTAGAGATGCTCAATAACCGAGTGGAGATTAGCCAGCAGGTAGCGGCCAACCGGGTTGAGGCGAATGACAAATCCATCGCCTACACAGCGGAAACCATGACCATCTTTTTCTATATCATGGCTGGAGGCACTGCTCTGATGGCTTTGGTGGGGTGGAACTCGCTTCGCGACGTTCGCGCACAGGTAGAAGGGCTAGTAAACAGCCGGGTTGATAAAATCACCGCCGAGTACGAACGTCGTCTTGCCGAGGTGGAGGATGGGGTAAAGCGACGCTCTAATCAGCTTGCCGATCTGACCGCTGAGTTTGAACAGCGTATGGAAGAAGTCGATTTACGCCTCAAGAAACGCTCGGAACAAATTATGGAGGCCCAAGAAGATATTTCTCGGACCAACGAACTGCACGCCCTATGGCTTCGCGCAGGCCTAGAAATAGGTATTCAAGCCCGAATAGACCTCTATGACCAAATCTTGAAGATCAAGCCCGATGATATCGAAGCGATCACCTATAAAGCGGATCTTGTCTTAGAAAATGGCGACTCGGAGTGGGCATTGAGCCTGTGTAATCAGGCCATCGATTTCGACCAAGAGTATGCCTATGCATACTGGCAGCGAGCCTGCGCCAATTCAACACTCGGGCGAATTAAAGAGGCGCTTCGAGATCTTCATATCGCGCTCGAGAAATCGCCCCGATTGATGTCCGAATTGGAAACTGAAGATGCCTTTGAGAGTTTACGAGAGAGCGAGGCGTATCACGCGCTGATTAATGAGTTAACGGAAGAAGTGCTATCGGAGGACAAGGGAGCATGAAGCAATTGATCCTCGCGGCAACACTGTTGTCGCTTATTGGCTGTGATACTACGCCTAATCACGCTGATACCGTTGTGTTGGGTGGCCCAATTTATACCGTCAATGACAGCCAGCCGTTTGTTGAGGCGTTAGCTGCCCAGGATGGTCGGGTGTTAGAGGTGGGTTCGCTGACACAAATAGAAGCACTAATAGGCCCTAACACGGCGATTATCGACCTCAACGGACGGGCCATGTACCCAGGCTTCGTTGAAGGTCACGGTCATTTAGCCGGCTTAGGTAAAGCTTTAGTGACGGTAGACCTGAGCTCGGCAGAAAGTTACCAGGAAGTAATTGCTCGGGTCGCCGCGGCAGCATCACAGCAGCCACCGGGGAGTTGGGTCATGGGTTGGGGTTGGCATCAAAGCAAATGGAGCAATGATGGATCCGATTATGTTGGTGGCTTTCCCACACATGGGGCCTTAACCGCAGCCGTACCCAATCACCCTGTAGACCTACGACATGCCAGCGGACATGCAACCCTGGTAAACCAAATGGCGATGGACCTGGCTGGTATCGACCACCAAACGGACTACGGCATCGGCGGCGAAGTGGTTAAGGATTCCAATGGCGAGCCGACTGGGGTGTTAAATGAAAATGCCACCTATTTAGTGGACGCCTTTACGGCCTCATCAACGGCTGTTCAAGCGAGTGAAGACATTATTCGGGCCTCCGAACACGCTTTGGCCAATGGCATCACCAGTTTTCACGATGCTGGCACGCTTAGCCATGAGTTGGAGGCTATGATGGCGTTGGGTGATAGCGGGCAGTTAGCCATTCGGGTCTATTCGATGCTCAGTAGCTCTCAGCCTGAGTTAGTTGAGAGCTGGCTCCTGCGCGAACCTGCGGTAGGCCTCTATGACAATCACCTCAGTGTGCGAAGCATCAAAATTCATGCGGATGGTGCGTTGGGTTCTCGCGGGGCTTGGTTGCTCAGGGCGTACACCGATGCGCCCGAGGTATTTGGGATGCCAACTTACCCAATGGACGGTGTCGAAGCCTTGGCGCTGGCAGGGCTAGAGCGCGGTTTTCAGGTCAACGTCCACGCCATTGGTGATCGAACTAATCAGGAAACGCTAAATCGATTTGAGCGTGCACTCAGGCAGTTTCCCGAAATTGATCATCGCTTTAGAATTGAACATGCGCAGCATTTGCATCCTGATGATATCAAGCGTTTCGCGGAGTTAGGTGTCATTCCTTCAATGCAGGCAATTCACATGAGCTCAGATCGCCCCTGGGCCATTGATCGTTTGGGTATTGAGCGCATTGAGAGTGGAGCCTATATGTGGAGTGACTTGATCGATTCTGGGGCCATTATTGTCAACGGCACGGATGTTCCCATCGAACCAATTAACCCCATCGCCAATTTCTACGCAGCGGTTACTCGTCAGACTTTAGCCGGTCAGCCTGAAGGCGGCTATGAAGCGGGGCAAAGAATGACGCGTGACGAAGCGCTTAAGTCGATGACCTTTTGGCCAGCGGTCGGCGCCTTCGAAGAGGGCTTTAAAGGCCAGCTGAGCAAAGGCTATTTGTTCGATGCGGTGATTTTGTCCAACGATATTATGACCGTAGACAGCGATGAGATTTTGAACGTCCAGATAGAACAAACTATTGTGGCGGGGCAGACTCGCTACCTAAAGGAAGGCTAAAAAATGAGTGTGAGCATAAAACAAAAGCTCGTTGGGGTGGCGCTAGCTTTCGTGGCGCTGAGCTTTGCGAATAGCTCCGTAGCGGGGGCAGTAGCCATGCCCGAAAAGCATGCAGCAGCGGTAGCGAAAGAGGTCATTGAGTCAGGTGGAAATGCCGTGGATGCTGCCGTTGCGGCGGGCTTCGTGCTAAGCGTGACTTATCCCGAGGCGGGGAATATTGGGGGCGGCGGTTTTATGCTTCTTCACATGGATGGCGTCAACGACTTTCTCGATTATCGAGAGACAGCGCCAGCCGATGCCTCTCGTGACATGTATCTAAATGCCAGCGGCGAAGTGATACCGAATGCATCCCTCACTGGTGGGGCGTCATCAGGTACACCTGGGACGGTTGCTGGGTTATGGGCGGCGCACCAAAAGTATGGCAGTAAGCCTTGGCGGGACTTAGTCATGCCGGCCGTGCGGCTTGCTCGAGAGGGCTTTATTGTAGAGGCTCACCTAGAACAAGAGGCATCCTACTTCATGGAAACAGCCATGGGGAGGGACTCCAATTTCTATGACTATTTTGGCGCTCAACTTATCACCGGAGAACGCTTCAAGCAGCCCAGTCTTGCGGAGACTCTTCAGCGTATTGCTGATCAAGGTCCTGACGGCTTTTACAAAGGGAAGACGGCGGAGTTGATTGTCGCCCAGATGGCCCGAACGGGCGGCTTAGTCAGCAAGCTGGACCTGGCGAACTATCACGTTAAGTGGCGCACTCCGCTGGTGGGTGAGTGGCAAGGTACCCAGGTAGTCACGGCACCACCGCCGAGCTCCGGAGGTATTGCGTTGCTGCAAATTCTTGGTATGTATGCGCAAGTGAATAACTCCCCTTCGCACAATAGTGCTGATTATGTTCATCAGCTTGCGGAAATCTATAAGCGGGTCTACGCGGATCGTGCCGAGTATTTAGGTGATCCGGACTTTGTTAGTGTGCCGCAGCAGGCGCTACTTGCCGATGAGTATATTAAGGCAAGGGCTTCAGAGGTAAATCATAGTGCTATCTCTGAAACGGCGGACATAAGCTATGGCTCACTCGAGAGCCCTCAGACTACTCATTTCTCCATTGTCGATAATGCCGGCAATGCCGTCTCAAATACCTACACCCTGAATTGGTCGTTTGGTAGCGGAAATGTGGTAGAGGGCGCCGGTTTTCTGCTCAATAATGAAATGGACGATTTTTCTGCAAAACCCGGCGTGCCAAACATTTACGGCGTGATAGGCGGAGAGGCTAACGCCATTGAGCCCAACAAACGCATGCTGTCCTCAATGACGCCCAGTTTAGTGCTTGTGGAGGGGAAGGTCGATTTCGTCAGCGGAACGCCAGGAGGCTCGACCATCATTACCAGTGTGGCGCAAACCATCTTGAATCGTTATGTATTCGGCCAAAACGCAGAAGAATCGGTCTCAAGTAGTCGATTCCACCATCAACTGTTCCCCAAGAACCACTTGCTAATGAGTGAGGCACTCTCCGAGGAAGCTATGAGTTACCTAGCTGAGTTGGGCTATAGTCACTCGGTGGAGTGGTTAGGCGATCTTCAGGTGGTGGCGAGAGAAGGTGATACTTATCACGCGGCAGCGGATCCTCGCGGTCGCGGTATTGCACTGAGCTTTTGATAGCGAATACTTCGCTAGCTCTCGCTAGCCCCTAATTATTCAAGGGGCTAACGAGGCACTTAAGCATGGCGATGACGGTGCCTAAGTTAGGTTGCCCAATTCACTTAACATTGTGATTTTTTGCCGGCATAGAGGGCTAAGCCGCCCTGAGAGGTTTCTCGATATTTGGCCTGAATATCTAAACCGGTGTTGTACATGGTTTCTATGACGTTATCCAAGGAGACTTCGTGGTAGCCGTTTCCGCGCAACGCCAAGCGGGCGGCAGTAATGGTTTTGATCGCGGCCATACTATTGCGCTCAATACACGGCACCTGAACTAGCCCACCAACCGGGTCGCAGGTCATGCCAAGATGATGCTCCATACCAATCTCAGCGGCATTCTCCACCTGTAAAACACTGCCTCCCATGACGGCGGCTAAACCGGCCGAGGCCATTGAACAGGCAACGCCAACTTCGCCCTGACAGCCCACCTCGGCACCGGAAATAGATGCATTCATTTTATAAAGCATGCCAATTACCGCAGCCGTGGCAAGGAAGTCACGGACCCCTTGCTCGCTGCTCTTTTTGTCGAAGCGGGTATAGTAGGCGAGTACTGCAGGAATAACCCCAGCAGCGCCATTGGTTGGTGCGGTAACGACACGCCCACCACAGGCATTTTCTTCGTTGACGGCCATAGCAAACAGGGTCACCCAATCCATGATGGCGAAATGATCACTCAACATGGCCTCAGGATGTGCGGTCAAACTGGTCAGCATATCCTTGGCACGACGGCTAATGCCGCTTACTGGTAGTTGGCCTTCCATGCGCATACCGCGATCAATACAGGCCTTCATAACTTCCCAGATATGGTCAATACGGGCATCAATCTCGGCGCGTGATAAGCCGCTTATTGCTCCCTCGTTTTGATACGCCATTTCAGCAATACTAAACTGCTGTTCTTCGCAGATTGCCAGGATGTCGTCGCCATTCTTGAAAGCCCACGGCACCTCAACGTTAGAATCTTCGGAGGCCGTGTTGTTGTGAAAATCATCCACGCTCACCACGAATCCACCGCCGATAGACAAGTAGGCTTTCTCGAATAAGCCGATACCGTTCTCATCAACCGCATAAAAGCGAATACCATTCGGGTGCTCTGGCAGCGCTTCGTTAAAATGAAAAATCATATCGCTTTCGTAATTGAAGTCGATGTCTCGCAGGTCATTGAGGCGCAGCTTGCCCTCGGACTTGGCCCTGTTGAAAACTTCATCTGCGAAATCCGGACACATTACATCCGGAGCAAGTCCCGAAATGCCTAGTACCGCCGCTTTATCGGTAGCGTGACCAAAGCCTGTAAGCGCCAAGGAACCGTAGAGGCCAACTTTTATCCGCGCGACCTTCTCAAGTTCATTACGTGCGATGAGCTCGTTTAAAAAGTAGCGACCTGCCCACATTGGGCCAATCGTGTGCGAGCTAGAGGGGCCAACTCCAATCTTAAAAATGTCAAAAATGCTTAAAGCCATAGGAATCTCATTTAATACGGTCGAAAATTTCCGATAAGAAATTTTGTTTACTGCGGGGAACTATAGCAGCTTCGGGTTTATTTAGCCTAGACCTAAATTTGTTTCGTTGCTGAGCGCTAAAACTGTTAAATTAAGCATTCGATTTATTTTCAGGTTGGGATTCATGGCGAAGAAGGACTTTACTCAGGGAAACGTGCTCAATCACATTCTAGTGATGTCGGCAACGTCAACCGTTGGCCTATTGGCCATCTTCGGCGTTGATTTAACGGATCTTATTTTTCTTAGTCAACTGGGTGACCACGATATCTTGGCGGCAATTGGCTTTGCTGGGGTTATCCTTTTCTTTACCCAATCTATTGGCATTGGCCTATCGGTAGCGATGTTAGCGCTGGTCTCTAAGGCTATCGGTCAAGCTAACGAAGCGAAGATGAAGGCAACCGCCTCCAATATCATGCTTTTTTCATCTATCGTCGCGGTGGCCATTGCCCTAGTTACCTTCCCATTGCTGGATCAGCTGCTGGCGTGGTTAGGTGCTACTGGACGCGCCGCTGAATTGGCGTATCGCTACAGCGCGTGGTTGTTGCCATTCTTTCCTGTGATGGTCATCGCAACCTCCGCCAATGCCATTGTGCGTGCACTGGGTGACGCAAAGCGGGCGATGTCCATGATGCTTGCCGGCGCTTTGGTAAATCTTATTCTTGACCCGATTTTTATCTTCTATTTCGAATGGGGTATTGAAGGTGCCGCAATGGCGTCGGCAGCCGCGAGGGTTACCATGGCTTGCTTCGCGCTCTACGCAGTGTTGAAGGTTCACCCTATGCTGGCGCGAATCAACTGGCAGCATTTTCGAGCTGAGGCGGGCATGATTGCGCGCTTTGCACTCCCAACAACGCTCACCAACTTCGCCACGCCAATTGGCATGGCACTGCTCACCTATAAGCTGGCTGAAATTGGTACTACCGCGGTAGCTGGTTCCGCTATTATCTCGAAGATTACGCCCGTCGCGTTCGCAGTATTTTATTCGCTATCGGGTGCGGTGGGGCCGATTATTGGGCAGAACGTTGGTGCGGGTCAGTACCCGCGGGTAATTGACACGTTGAAGACCTCGGTTAAATTTAGCTGTGCTTACACGGCCGTGCTTTGGTTGCTCATGGTAGTTAGCCTACCCTATATCCTCATGCTATTTGGGGCGGAGGGGCAAGTTGCCGAAGTGGTAAGCGCTTTCTGCTATTTCGCGATTCCGCTTACCTGCGCGATGGGGGCGCTATTTGTTGCGAACGCAGGCTTCAATAATATGGGGCGACCGGGTTTTGCCACGGCAGCCAATTTCTTGCGGAACAGTTTAGGCGTTATACCCTTCGTTTGGCTGGGCGCCGAGTGGTTTGGTGCTGAAGGAGCCATTGTTGGCTTTTCATTGGGCGGCTTTGTGTTTGGTGTACTCGCTATTTTTTACTGTATACGACTGGCGAAATCTCGTTTGGAGAGGCAGCTATTAGCGGAGATGAAAGATGCAAATTGACATACTGGCTTTGGCCGGCGCGTGCGCGGGACTGGTACTGATAATGGTGGTCATGGCGTTGCTGTGGCTGAGACAATACCAGCGTACTGGCCAAGCGCTGCAATCCGCAGAGTTAGCACTACAAGCCCACCGTCAGCGTGCCGTCGAAGCTGACAAGATGGCCGCCGAGTTAGCGGAAATTCAGCAGACCAATCTAAACAACGATCGCCAACTACAGCGAGCCCGAGCACTGCTGGAAGCCAAGGAAGCGGAGCAACAGCGTTTAGCTCAGCAAGCAGAAAGCAGGGAACAGGAATTGAGTGTCGTTCAAGTAGCACTCTCTGCGGCAAAGGAGCAGCTCGCAGAGCAGGCGGCCACCTCGAAGGAAAGAGAGGCGAGTTTTGCTCGACAGCTCGCCGACTTTAAAGCCAGTAGAGAGCAGCTGAAGAATGAGTTTGAGCAGCTCGCCCAAGAGGTGTTGGAGAAGAAGGGGCAGGCATTCAAATTACAAAGTGAGGATTCCATCAAGCAGCTTTTGCAGCCGCTGCAGATCGACGTGAAGGGTTTCCGGGAGAAGGTTGAGTCAATACATGTTGAAGAGTTGAAACAACGTAGTGCGCTTCGCCAAGAGTTGATCGGGCTTCAGGAGTTAAACCGACAAATCACTGACAAAGCCGATGCGCTAACCAGTGCACTTCAAGGTCAAAAGAAGTTGCAAGGTAACTGGGGTGAGCTGATGCTCGAAAATGTCTTAGACAGTTCGGGATTGCGTCTGGGTACTGACTACACCCGCGAGAAAGGGTTTACGGATGCGAATGGCAAGCAGCAGCGCCCCGATGCCATCGTTTATCTGCCTCAAGAAAAGCATTTAATCATTGACGCCAAGACATCATTGGCCGCGTATACACGGTTTGTCAATGCTGAGGACGACGACCTGCGAACCGCAGCGCTTGCTGAGCACGCGGCAGCTGTTAGTGCTCGTATTACGGAGCTGGCAAATAAAAATTACTACAACCTACCGGAGCTGAATTCGCCGGAAGTCGTGATCATGTTCATTCCCATCGAATCGGCTTATGTGGAAGCGCTTAGATACGATGAAAGCTTGTACCAGAGAGCGATAGAACAAAATGTCCTAGTGGCAACGCCAACTACGCTATTAACCAGTCTAAATATCGTCAGACAGCTGTGGCGTTTTGAGGATCAAAGTAAACACAGCGCCGAACTAGCGACCCGCGCCGCTAAATTCTACGACAAGCTAAGGCTGTTCCTAGAGAGTATGTCACGAGTTGGCAAAGGTATTGATCAAGCTCGAGAGCACTACGACAAGGCATTAGGGCAATTATCAACTGGGCGCGGAAATCTAATTAAGCAAGCGGCCGAGTTCAATGAGCTGGGCGTGTCTGTAACCAAAGAATTGGATGCCGAGCTAGTAGGTAAAGCAAATCTTGAGTTGCCAGAGACGTCGACGAAAAATGATTGATTTCATACATACTTTTCTTTTGATGATAACTCATGTAAAACTAATTGTAGGAACACATTAATACTACCCATGGAAGGTCAC
The DNA here is from genome assembly GCF_003688415.1 of Umboniibacter marinipuniceus. NCBI lineage: Bacteria > Pseudomonadati > Pseudomonadota > Gammaproteobacteria > Cellvibrionales > Cellvibrionaceae > Umboniibacter > Umboniibacter marinipuniceus. The sequence goes on along the minus strand of NZ_REFJ01000007.1, from coordinate 60,771 downwards.
ATTGCAATGGAGCGGTTGCTCATCAAAGCCAAGCATAGCCAAATTCGGTCTGTGTCTAGCGAAAAGCACCATGAGGAATGGTTACCGTTCCTTCAAGGCCGCAGCGGCAGCTTTCTCGATATTGGCGCGGCGAGTGGGCGCGATGCGCACTGGTTTGCGTCACGCGGTTGGCAGGTCACTGCAGTCGAGGATAATCTTCAGTGGCAACGGCTCTACGATGGCGACGCTGAGGTAGAGTGGATTCACGATAAGCTACCTAATTTGTTGAGCCTCATTAGTAAGCCTCAGTACGACGCAATTCTAGTCAGTAATCAATGGCCGCGGCTGAATCGTATCGAGCAGCAGCAGGCGTTACTGCGCCTCTTTGGTTTAATGAAGTCTGACGGATTGTTAGTGGTGACATGGTCGGAGGGTGGGGACTACAAGAACGACTTCCCCGTTGATTACCTACCGTTACGCAATGCGCTGATTGTTGAAGGGCCAGATGCGATTGATCCCACAGCTACTATGTACACCGCTATTTTCGGAGCTAATCAAAGTTTATAATAATAAAGGCGAAGTTGAATGCTAGATGTTGTAGTGATAGGTGGTGGCCATAACGGGTTGGTGTGTGCGTTCTACCTGGCAAAGAAAGGCTTAAAGGTAAAAGTTCTAGAGAAACGCGGCGTTGTCGGAGGGGCAGCAGTCACGGAAGAGTTTCATCCTGGGTTTCGCAACTCAACTGCCAGCTACACCGTTAGTTTGCTGAACCCTAAGGTTATTGATGATATGGATTTGTCTCGTCACGGCCTAAAGATTCTTAATCGTCCCACCTCCAACTTTCTTCCGATTAATGACACTGAGAGCTTGCAGCTTGGTGCTTCATTAGCCGAAACCCAGAAAGAGTTTGCGCGGTTTTCAACTGCCGATGCCGAAGCACTTCCGGCCTATTACGAGATGTTGGAGCAGGTGGCGGACTTCCTTCGCGGAATGTTACTTGAAACTCCTGTTCAGTACGGCGCTGGGTTCGCAAATGTTATGCGCGGCTTTCGAATGGCAGGGTCGCTTAATAGGATTAAGGAATCAGGTCGCCGAGATGTTATTGATTTGTTTACCAAAAGTGCGGCAGAAGTGCTTGATCAGTGGTTTGAAAATGAGCACGTGAAAGCCATCTTTGCGTTTGATTCAGTGGTAGGTAACTACGCTAGTCCGTATACGCCGGGGTCTGCTTATGTATTACTTCATCATGTGTTTGGCGAGGTGAATGGTGTCAGCGGCGCTTGGGGGCATGCGGTAGGAGGTATGGGCTCCATTACTCAGGCTATGGCGGCAGCGGCCTCTGAACTGGGCGTAACCATACAGACCTCAGCGGGGGTTGATGAAGTCATTATTGAGCAGGGTAGAGCGGTTGGAGTCAGACTTAGCAATGGCGAAATCGTTAACGCCAAGCGAGTGGTGTCAAATACTAATCCCAAGTTACTATTCCAACAGTTGGTGGCAGATGAGCATCTGCCTACCGAGTTTAAGCGAAGAATTGACGCCTATCGTTGTGGTTCTGCAACCTTCCGCATGAATGTGGCATTGACCGAACTACCGGACTTTAAATGTAAGCCTGGTGTAACCATGCAACCGCATCATCAGAGTGGGGTGGTGATGTCGCCCACCATGGACTACATGCACCAAGCCTACGTTGATGCAATGGCAGATGGCTGGTCAGCGCGTCCCATTGTAGAGATGCTGATTCCTAGCACGGTTGATGATAGCCTCGCACCACCAGGACAGCATGTGGCGTCACTCTTTTGTCAGCACTTTGCACCAGAGTTAAAAAATGGCCGCAGCTGGGATGATTTTCGTGATGAGGCAGCCGCGTGCATTATTGACCTTGTTACGGAGTTTGCCCCCAATTTTAAGTCTGCCGTCATTGGCAAGAAGATACTATCCCCCCTGGATTTGGAGCGGGAGTTTGGCTTAATTAGCGGCGATATTATGCACGGTTCTCTAGGGCTCGATCAGCTCTACACTAATCGGCCCATTCATGGATATTCAGACTACCGAACGCCTATTGAGGGGCTGTATCTGTGTGGGTCGGGTACTCATCCAGGAGGTGGAGTGACCGGAGCGCCAGGGCATAATGCTGCCAACGAAATCTGGAAAGATACAAAGAGCTGGTGGCAGGCCTAGCTCTCTACGGTGAGTAATGGCTCACACTCCTAGGGCTAAAATGGCTAAAAATATTGCTCATCAAGCAGTTTGTAACACGCCCACTTGAAAAACACATCGAGTGGCGATAAACATGAGTACTAAGCTATCACTAGTATGAGAGAAAGAAGATTCAAATAGGACGGTCGGACGTATGCAAAGCGAAAGTCAGTTTAAAATCATTGGTTGTGGCAACTCCGAGTCGCTGTCGCATTTTAATAATAATGCATTGCTAGCGTGTTCAGCCGGAAACCTAATGATTGACTGCGGGCATACGGCTAAGCAGGCGCTTCATCAACAGGGATATAGTTGGTCTGATATTGATGCCGTGTATATCACCCATGTCCACGGTGATCACGTCTTTGGTCTTGAGCGATTAGCCTTTGAGAGTCGCTTTAAACTAAATACTCGTCCTACGCTCTTTCTTGAGCCCTCGTTGGAGGTAGACTTGTGGGAACACACCTTAAAGGGTTCTCTGGGCAATATAAACGGTGAGCGGCAAAAGCTAACTGACTACTTTGATGTGAAGTTGATCAGTGAAAACTCGTTCCGCTATGGTCCCCATACTATTCGTTCCATCCCCGTAGATCATGCGCCGGATAAAGCCGCGTTCGGGATCCTAATAGACAACTACCTCTTCTACTCCGGTGATACCAAGGCGATCCCTGAAGTGATCAATAACCTGACCTTTGAAATAGGCTTTCACGACGCTTCTATCGCCGACGCTAGCCCCGTTCACGCACATTTCGATGCGCTGCAGGCCGCTTATCCTTCGGACGTCTGCAAAAAGCTATTCCTCATGAGTTATGAGGATAATTGGCAACTCGCGAACAAGGATATTCGGGGTGTTTTTGCCGGGCTGGCGTACCAAGGGCAAATGGTTGCCTTGCCCTAGGCGCTAGTGTTGGCGCTAAAACACCGCGCTGAGGTCAAGCGATTAGCGTATTAATTGAATCCTACCAACAACTCGGGGTACTCTAGTATGATGAAAACATCCCCTGATACGCTAAAAGCTACCTTAAAGTCTCAGTCTATTGATGGCCCGCTAGGGACTCGCCTTCATCGAGCCGTCAGCTGGCTCGCGTGCGCGACTGATAGTGAGTCCGATGACCTTCGTTTTATCAGCCTTTGGATTGCCTTCAGCGCATGTATGGGCGTAGCGGATGAGCAGCATACGAAGCTTGGAGAGCGCGCTCTTTTTCAGTTATTTATTCAGCGATTGGTCTCTCGGGATGAGCAAAGGCTGGTGGAAAATGTGATCTGGGAAACCTACCCTAATGCGGTAGCATCGCTGCTTGAAAATCCGTACGTAATGCGAGAATTTTGGGAGCATCAACGTATCAGTAACCCGCAATGGGATAGCTTGCTGACCCGCCAACGTCTGCGTGCCTCACGGTATTTCCAGGAGCGCAGTGGGGCGAAGATTCTGGGGTTAGTATTGGATCGGCTAAGTGTGCTGAGAAATCAGATTATGTTTGGCGGGGCTACCTTCAAGAGTTCGGTTAATCGCTCTCAGGTGGCCGAAGGTACGCTACTATTACAGGAGTTGGTTCCCGCTGTGATTGAGGTGATGATGTATTCAGCCAATGACGACTGGGGCGAAATCTATTATCCTGTTATGAGTCAACCCCACTAATGACGAGCTGGAAAAACTGAGGAAAGCGTTGTGATTATAATGTGTCCACATTGTTCGGGTTTAAATCGAGTACCTGAGAATAAAATGGGTGCTGAGCCACATTGTGGCATGTGCCGCCAGCTAGTCTTCACCGGTGGCCCGGTTAGTTTTAATCGAGCGCAGTTCATCCGGGCAAGAGATAAGTCCGATCAACTATTAGTGGTAGACTTTTGGGCGGATTGGTGTGGGCCATGCCGAAGTTTTGCGCCCACATTTAAACGTGCAGCTGAAGTGCTCGACCAGCAGGCACGTTTTGTCAAAGTGGATACCCAAGCTGAAGAAACGCTGGCCAGAGAACTCAATATTCGGTCATTGCCGACTATTGCCGTTTACCGCCATGGTAAGGAGCTAAATCGCTTGGCAGGTGCCCTAGATTTGGCGCAGTTTACCAAGTGGCTAGCGCCCTACCTATAGCGTCTTACCTATAGCGTCTTACCTATAGCGCCAGCGCAACCCGAAGGTGAGTGTTGCGTCCAACTTCCTATTTGGGGCTGAGCCCAAGGTTTTGCACGGCCGCTAAGCGCTACTTTGTCTTACGCTTAAAGATAACCATCTGACCAATAATAATAAGCAGCACACCGATATAATCGGTGCTCTTCCAAACTAAGCCTTCGAACAGCGTTGAAATAAGTAGCGCTAAGACCGGAGTGATCACGGCAATATAGCCGGCCTTACTAGGGCCCACATTTTTCATTAGCGATAAGTAGCTAGTAAATGCGACGATTGAGCCAAAAATGGCGAGATAGAACAGTGACGCTAAATAACTAGGCTCCCACGAGAAGCTAAAGCTATTACCAGTCAGTGGCACGGCTATTGCGGTGAAGACGGTGCACCATATCATCCACCAAACGTTAGTGGTGATAATACTATGCCCAGCATTACCATTCTTTACGGCCACCATATTGGCGCTTGATGCGGCGAGGGCCGCGACAATAGCGAAGCTAACACCAATTGCATAGCGCGGTTCAAAGGCGATGAGGTCGGGGGCAAACAGTACAGCAATTCCGGCTAGGCCAAGAAGTGAGCCAATGGCAAGCTGGCGGGTTATTAGGTAGCCAAATAGCACTCGTGACAAGACGATGTTAAAAAAGAGAATACCGCTGCCAGCTACGGCCACAAGACCCGACGAAATTTCTGCTTCAGCGCGATACACGGAGATGTAGTTGACGGTATAGAATAGCCCCAACAGCATCATCCAAAGCTGAGCGCGCCAAGACACCCTAATATCTACCCGCTGCCATTTTGCGATGAGTAGCATCCCAATCGAAGCAATCGCAAAGCGATAGCTCACGGAGGCCTCAGGTGCTACCTCGCCAAGCTGGAAGGTAATGGCAATCCAAGTCGTTCCCCAAATGAGCGAGGCGATGATAAAAAGGGCAATGCTGTTCACGATATATCCTATCTATTGAGGAGTGCATTAAAGCGCCATCCCCAACGATAGGCAAGCATTGTTGCGTGGAACCACTAAGGGCTTTACGAAGCGTAGAGCAGTTCGGCAGGTTGGTACATCACCCAGGAGGCCAGTACATACTTGGTTTGTGTTGCCGAACGAAGACCTCGATGTGTATGGGTAAAGCCACAGGGGGCCAACAGTAGCGAGCCAGCTTCGGGCTGAATGGCTACTTGCTGATGAATGAACTCGGTTGCACCACCGTCAGTTACGTCATTCAAGTAAATCAGCACAAGCAACACGCGATGGAGTGATCTTTGAGCACTGTCGTTCGGGTGAGGAAATTGCTCACTATGCCAGTGGTGGTAGCCGCCAACCTGGGGTGAATAACGTTGCATGTTAAATCCGTCTAGGCGAAAAATCTTGTGAACTATCTGGCTGAGCGTCTGATCGTTGAGTGCAGTGAGCTCGGAAGCCGTAATTGATCGAGGCTGAGATGTCTGAGGATCAATAATTGAAGGAGCGACCGCGCCAGTCACTAGGTGTGGATAACTTCGCACATAGTTCGCCAAGGCTGCCATAACTCGTTGCTCGATAACTTGCCTATACGGCTTCCACGCTTCGAGCTTGGTGATATTTAAATCCAAGCTATTCTTCTTGCTCGGATCAACCCCGCTGCCTGTTCGTCCAGGGTGATGCGCCGAAGATCCTTCAAATAATGTAATGACGTCAGCACACTCTTCAGGTGAGAGTAGATTTTGAAACTTGGTAATAAAATGTTCAGTCATAATAATAGGGGGGCTCATGCCCCCCTTACCTTAAATCCGATGTGACACCTAATTATAGTGACACGATTGGATCAGGCGTACCATCGGTGTCGTTACCAGCGAAACCACTAGTTGATGGATTGCCGTTACGCATCATGATCACTGCGCAGGCAGCTGGTGCGGCCATTGAAGTACCCGACATCGTTGCGGTACCACCACCTTTGCCCAACGATAAGATGTTTACACCAGGAGCAGCGTAGTCTACCGGCGGGTTGCCAAAGTTAGACCAAGACGCCAAATTATCATTGATGTCTGTTGCTGAAATGGTGTAAACGTTGTTACCGTTTGCTCGAGCTGGAGAGTGATTGTTTGCATCGTCACCATCGTTACCGGCGGCTAGAACAAAGAAAGCTCCTGACTGCTGAGCTGCTGCGATAACGGCATCATCAAGCGCCTGTGTAACACCGCCACCGAGGCTCATATTAACGCAATCACCTGGCTGAGCGTTGGCAGCAACGTGGTCGACACCAGCAATAACACCGGACCATGAGCCACTACCACGACGATCGAGAACGCGAACTGGTACTACTGTGGCACCCGCCGCGACACCAATCACATCTTGGTCGTTATCCAGTGCAGCAATCGTTCCAGCAACGTGTGTGCCATGGCCGTTGTCGTCATCCATTGAGCACGTTGAACCTTTACAAATAGAGCTAAAGCCACGAGCGGCGTCGATGTTGAGGTCAGCATGATCAAGGTCAATGCCAGAATCGACTACCCAGGCCGTATAGCCAGTGCCATCAACGGCTCCGCCCACTCGGGTAACACTCCAGGGAACAACTTGACCAGTAGTTCCGCCGCCGCCACCTGGCTTACCACGTGAGGCTGAGACAACGCCATCTGGGTGTAGGCTAGCCACTTCAGCATCGCCACCGAATGCGCGCTCTGCGGCGTGACACGGCATATTAACCGTAAAACCTTTGATAGAGTTTGCATAGACATGACGAACCGACGCGTTGCCCCGTCGAGCCATAGCGTTCGCCAAGCCAGTTACTTTGTTTGCCGCTACTGAGTCATTAAACTGGACGATACAGCGGTTCTGGACATTAGCGACTTCATCGCTCATGGAGAAGGTAGGCGCTTCTGCAGAAGCTTGCGCACCAATAGCTGCAAGAACAGCTGAAGCAAGTAGTTTTTTATACATAGACAATACCTTTTGGGTTGTGGAACACCAACTAAAAGTCCCTTTAGCTGATGGTCAGCTTTGTAATGAGTTATCTTGCTGACACGTCAACTATAGTGGAAGTTACTTAGGCGATTGTCTTAAATTTGAGCAAATGAGAGCTGTGTCACGCTTTGTTGGTCTCACGTCTCGGCTCCGCGCTAAACCTAGAGCCGATAGACTCCTTCACAGTTTAATACCTCTTCGAGATCCGTGAACGCATCATAGCTCTCGGTCATCAGTTGAGGGTCGGCTAGGTCTGCCGGAGAGAGTTCGTCACGGTAATGCTGGTTGACCCATCCGCTTAACACATCCAGTTGAGCTTCCGTCGCAATAAAATTGGGGTTGATGGCAGCCATTTCCTCATTGCTCATCAATACCCGCAGACGCAGACAAGCGGGGCCGCCACCATTGCTCATAGATTGCCGCACGTCTACATAAGTAACGGTGCGAATAGGTTGTGAATCATCGGCGATGAGGCGCTCGAGGTAGGCAAATACCGCCTGATTGTCTCGGCACTCGGTGGGCGCAATGAGGTGCATCTCATGGGTTGAACCATCGGGGCTAGCGAGCAGCTGGCTATTAAATAAATAGCTGCTGATCGCATCCGCGAGGGAGACATCGTCTCGCGACACGCAAATAGCTTTGAAGGGCATTCGTTCAGCCAGCTCGGCAAAGACGGCTGCTTGCTGCGACGCTACAAACGCGTCTTCATGGAAGAATAGGGCTGGCCCGTTACCAACAGCAACGACGTCATTGTGGAATGCGCCTGCGTCAATAGCGACAGGGCTCTGTTGGAGGAATAGCGCATCGCGAGTCTCGTGAGCGCGAGCCACAGCTTGGCTGGCTTTGAGAGTTTGACGCGCCGGGAAGCGCGTTAAGTTCGATTGACCTGTGCGGCCATAAACAAACAAGCCCACACCGGCATCCTGATACGAACTACCAAGGCGAGTATGATTGGCGGCACCCTCATCGGCAAACTCGCTCTGGCCATACAACGCTGAGTGTACTTTGAAGTACTTGGTATTGTTAAACACCGCCTTCAAAATTCTTTCCGTCTGAGGGTATTCAATGGCACGGTGAGCGGTGGTTAAAAGGTTTGCGGGCGTGAAGTGCACCTTGCCATCTTTTGAATCCAGTGAAGGCGTAACGGTTGCTGCATTCGCCGCCCACATACTCGAAGCGCTGTAAACCATACTAAGCAGCTCGGGAGCCTGTTTAGCGGCTTTGTTTATAATCTGAGCGTTGGTGCCGGTGAATCCTAAGTTCCGCAACACATTGAGGTCGGGGCGAGCATTAGGTAGTAGGAAGCCCTGCTTATAGCCCTTACGGACTAGTGTACGCATTTTTTCAATACCTTGAAGCGCCGCCTCTCTGGGGAATGACGTGTTCTTGGCGTTCTTCGCCGACGCCAAGTTTCCTACCGCGAGGCCGCTGTAATTGTGAGTGGGCCCAATAAGTCCGTCAAAATTCATTTCGTGAAAAGTCATTTCGCTAAACCTCGTGCAATTAAGGATTGTGAGCGGCTTGCTGCACCGTGCATGGTTGCCTGTGGCCAGGCGGCATAATCGGCAGCGTAGTAAGCGCTAGGGCGGTGGTTGCCGCTTGCGCCCACGCCGCCAAAGGGCAGCGAGCTGGACGCGCCAGCTGTAGGTGCGTTGATGCTTGTGACGCCCGCTCGGATGTGAGTAAGGAAGAGGTGTTGCTCCAGCTCGTTGTTGGAAACTAAACCGGCGGCTAGTCCATAACGCGTTCGGTTGGCTTCGCTAATAGCATCATCCATCGAACTTACGCGTGTAAGCTGGAGCAATGGGCCGAAAAGCTCTTCGTCGGGTACGTTTTCAACCTGGGTTACGTCAATGAGTCCGGGGCTGAGGCGAACCCCAAATTCGTCTAGCTGCGCCATAGTTCGCAGCGCAGTGGCGCCGGCGTCAACGAGCGCCGCTTGTGCGCTGATTAAGCTCTCTGCCGTTGTTCGATTAATAACAGGTCCCATAAATGCCTCGGCACTTTGGTCTTCAGCACCATCAACGATCACCCGATGCATGAGCGCAACTAAGCAATCTATAAACGCCTTGTTCGACGCACTCTCAACCAGAATTAGGCGGTTGGCGCAGGTACAACGCTGCCCTGCGGAGAGGAAGGCACTCTGAAGAACCAGTTCTGCTGCGTGAGAGGGATCGCTGTTGGGCGAAACAATGATGGCGTTGTTACCGCCCATTTCTAGCGCCGCTATGACCTCGGGTCGGCCACCAAGGCTGCGATGTATTGCAGTCCCCGTTAGTGATGAACCGGTGAAGAGTACGCCATCGATATTGCCATTCACTAATGCGACGCCGGTCTGTTTTGCACCATTAACCAAATTGATAACCCCGTCAGGCAGCCCTGCTGCTTGCCAGCATTTCATCGTGAGTTCGGCAACGGTAGGTGTTTGTTCACTGGGCTTGAAGACCACCGTATTCCCAGCCAAAAGTGCGGGCACAATGTGACCATTAGGGAGATGCCCTGGGAAATTGTACGGCCCAAATACTGCCATCACCCCGTGAGCACGATGCTGAAGCTCCAGGTTGTCGTTTCGAGAATGACCAGTTCGCTCATGATAGGCGCGAATACTGATGGCAACCTTATTGATCATTGCGGTCACTTCGGTATCCGCTTCCCACTCTGGTTTTCCAGTTTCACAATGGATGGTGGTGGCGAGCTCACTCCGGCGCGACGCGAGCTCACTAGCGAACGCCTCGAGTACCGTGATCCGTTGATCGAGTGTTTTGGCGGACCACTCACTGAATGCTCGGCGGGCGCCGCTGATTGCCTCGTTGACATCGCCCTCAGTAGACTCGTTACCGAGCCAAATGAGGTTGGTTTCGCAAGGACTGTAGGAACGCATTTCGGGGCCGCCGGCGGCAACCCATGTACCATTGATAAAATTACTCATGAGGTCTTACCTGTATCAAGCAAGTGAATTTCGTCACCACTGGCGATGTTAAGTTGTGTGGCGATGCTTGGCGTGATGGTTGCGGTGCTGTCTTGCAAGACAGCAGGTTCGCACACAACCCGAAAGCTCTCCAGCGAACTGTTGGCGAGCATATAAATAGGCTTTGATGAATCGTCTAATTCAGCGTCTACGCGCACCTTGCGATGCGCCGTTGCCTTGACACTATGAAGATTCGCGACCTTCGCGCGGAGAATTGGCCCTCCATCGAATATGTCGATCATCTTGTCGTATTCAAAACCCTCGGCCTCGAGTAGTTCCACGGCTCGAACGGTATCAACGTGAGGCTTGCCGAGTACTCGTTGGGCTGAATCGGCTAACATGCAGGTGTAGATGGGATGTTTAGGCATTAATTCGGTAATAAATTGGTTGGAGCCGATGCCACAGAGTCGATCCGCCTCTTCGAAGCTCATGTCGAAAAACTGCCGTCCTATCGCCTCCCAAAACGGGCTGATTCCCTGCTCGTTTAGCCAGCCGCGCATTTCCGCAATAACATAGGGTTGGAAGCGGTGCGAGTGCTGGCCCATCAGCAAGTAACGGGAGCGCGACAGCCAGTGCCCGTTGCCACGATAGTCAGGATCGAGGAACAGCGTGCCGACCTCTGCGCAATCGGTGTAATCGTTGCTGAGGTGAAGCATCTCCGCACGAATTTGCTTGTCCAGCGAGTGGGAGTGGTGGGTAACGGACATGAGTCGATAGGCGTAAAAAGCTTGGCGCGTTCCGGTGGTACCATAAACGGCGGCCGTTCCAACTACCCGAGACTTGGCCGTGTCAGACATGACCAGCAAAAAATAATCGTCCACATGGTTTTGCGATCGCGCAAAGCTTTCCGTTGAGAGGGTGACTTTAGCAGCTAAGGTTTCGCGGTCTGGCGGCAGTGAGGTGAGACCCTTGCCCGCTTTGAGTGCCAGCGCATACAAGTCCTCAACATCGGCTAGTTCAGCTGGTCGAATAACGAGCATGTTAAGCGTCTCCAAGTAGCGCGTTTATGTTTGGGATAGACTTCTCGGCGAGGGCACAGATAAGCAGGGCTGACAGTTGTGCTCGCTCGGCAAAGCTGTCTAAGCAGGCAAACTCTTCATCGGAATGGATTAGGCCACCTCGAACCCCGAGGGTGTCGATATTCAATAATCCCGCGGCGGCCAAATTATTACCTTCACAGCAGCCCCCAGTTGGCTTCCACTGCACATCCAAGCCTAATTCAGCACCGCAGCTTCGAAGTAGTTCGAACATCTGTTGTTGTGCTTCCGTCATTGGTTTCGGAGGGCGATTGAAGTGGCCATGTAAGTCAAACGAACAGCCAGTTTCAGCCGAGATCTCGCCTGCGAGGTTGTTAATCGTGTTGATAATACGAGTGTCTTCCGGTTGATCAACGCGAATGTTAAAGCGAACAATAGCGAGTTCGGGTACCACATTGACTGGGCCGCCACCTTCAATCTTGCCAATGTTTACAGTCAGGCCAGTTTCGCGGTTGCTGAGCGACTCAATCTGGGTGGCAAACTTAGCTGCGGCGGTGATGGCGTTCTTGCCCTCGAAGAACTCTCTACCCGCATGCTTTGCTAGGCCTCTTACGATCATGCTGAAGTTGCCGCTGCCCTTTCGTGCGCCGGCGAGGGTTCCGTCGGCCAACGCTGGTTCGTACGTGAGTCCGAAATGCTTATTCTGCGCGAGCTTAGTTAATTCTGGAGCCGAACGAGGAGAGCCAATCTCTTCGTCAGGGGAAATCGCGACGGTAACACCAATTAAGGAATCCAGCGGTGTTCCAGCAATGGCTCTGAGCGTAGCGAGCAGCACCATTAAACCGCCTTTCATATCGGCAACACCTGGACCACGGAGGTGATTACCCTCAACCCAAGTGGTTTGAAATGCACTATGAGCCGGAAACACGGTGTCATAGTGACCCGTACAGAGTAACTGCAATGGGGCTTGCTCGTTGCGAGCGAAAATAAGCATGGGAGCAGTGTCCCATCGGTCCATAGACCCGTCAGACGACACCGACTCAATAGCAGGAAGAGCTCGACACTCGCTTCGGTCTGCCCAGGTACTGAACAATTGGATTAGCTCGTTCGCGACCAAATTGAGACCGTCGACATTCGTGGTGCCAGAATTTAATTCGGCTAGTCGCCGTGTCTCAGCTATCATCCAGTCAGCTTCTGAATGAAGCTTAGCAATTAAAGACGATTTGGTAGTATGTAATGCAGTTTCGGTCATAAGTTGCTCAGATCTAATATCAGTAAATCTAGTCTGCATCAAAATGGCACGTAATAGTTGCGGAAAAGAAATTGATAACAGAATTAAATTCGTTGAAGAAAACGGCAATATGTCCCAGAATCTAAGCATGCTAAAAAGTGAATCAACACTTTTCAACACCCATTGATTGCTAGACAATTGAATAAAATTCGTATTGTTGCAGTCATTCGTAACACCAGACTGGTGTTCTGTTAGGAGATTAGACGATGAAAGAAAATATGGCGAGCTTGATGGCTAAGGATGCAGAGGTTCTATTACACCCAGCTTCTTCAATTACGGCATTATTGGCCAACGGTCCAGATATGATTACGTCGGCTAAGGGCTCAACGGTCACGGATGCGAATGGACGAGAGCTCCTCGATGCGGTGGGTGGTCTGTGGTGCGTTAATGTGGGTTACGGACGCAAAGAATTAGCGGACGCTATGCAGCAAGCAGCTCAGCAAATTAGTTACTATCATACGTTTTCAAACGCCTCGAACCCTTGGCAGGTTGCTTTAGCTGAGAAACTGCTCAGTAAAGCTCCCGAGCAGATGACGAAAATCTTTTTTGGGAGTTCCGGCAGTGATGCTAACGATACGATTATTAAATTGGTGTGGCACTACTTCGCGTTAAAAGGGCAGCATAGCAAGACCAAGATGATTGCTAGAGAGCAGGGTTACCATGGCACCTCAATCTCAACGGCGTCGCTAACTGGTCTAGGTGGCTTCCATAAGGAGTTCCCGCTGCCGCTTGATTTCGTATTGCGTACAGAGTGTCCGCACTTCTATACCAGAGGGAAAGCGGGTGAGACCGAGGAGCAGTTTTGTGATCGCCTAATTGACGAAGTAGCACAGCTCATTGAACGAGAAGGCGCCGAGAATATTGGCGCGTTCTTTGCCGAACCTATTCACGCAGCGGGTGGGGTTATCGAACCTCCAAAGGGTTATTACCCAAAACTGCAATCGCTATTGAAGGCAAATGATATTCTCTTAGTTGCTGACGAAGTGGTCTGCGGATATGGTCGTTTGGGCAAGTGGTTTGGATCGCAGGTACTTGATATCAAACCTGACTTCATGGCCACCGCAAAGGGTTTAACCAGTGGCTATTTCCCAATGTCTGCCGTGTTTATGACGCAAGATATTTGGGAAGTAATGAAGTTAGGCTCCGAGAAATTGGGCGCCTTCTCTCACGGATACACGTACAGTGGTCACCCAATTGGTGCTGCCGTCGCTCTGGCTAATCTTGAAATTATTGAGAAAGAAGGCTTAGTTGAGCTAGCAGGTGAGACTGGCCGTTACTTACACGAGCAGCTACAAGCCGAAATTGGTGATCATCCTCACGTTGCGGAAATCCGCGGGCGTGGTCTTATCGCCGGTGTACAATTAGTGGCGAATAAAGCGAGCAAGTTGCTTCCGGACCCTGCTGAGAAGTGGCCGTTGAAAGTAGCCAATGCCTGTCGCGAAGCGGGCGTAATTGTTCGTCCACTGCCAAGTGTAGGAACCATTGCTATTTCCCCTCCGCTGGTCATTACCCGCGAGGAAGTCGATCAGTTGGTGTCGGTGCTCAAGCAAGCCATCGATTCGGTAACATTCGGCAATTAAGGCGAGGATGTGGCAATGTTAGATCGGCTAGATCTGCGTATACTCAGCCTCATACAGGCTAATGGTCGCTTGGCGAATAAAGAGCTAGCGGAGCTTGTTAATTTGTCGCCTAGTGCCTGTCATCAGCGCTTTCAACGCCTTCAGGCAGAGGGGTGGATAAAGTCCTTTAGTGCCGAAGTCGACGTGGAGCGACTCTGCTCCCCGGTGCAATGTATTGCTTCGGTGAGTCTCAGTAATCATTCGCCAGATACCTTTAGAGTGCTGGAGGAGCAAGTTGCTGCAACAGCAGAGGCTTTGGACGCCTACACGGTGAGTGGTAACTGTGATTTTATCATCCGTTTTGCCTGCGCGAATATGACGAGGTATATGGAGTTAACCAGTCAGTTAATTGATCGTTGCCCTGAAATTAATAACATCTCTACGCATGTGATTATGCGCGAAAGTAAGCGCTTCAGCGGTTATCCGCTAGCGGAACTGGTGGCAAACCCGCTCTCTCGATAATCGCCAGACTGATGGGTTAAAAAGGGAAGGAGCGTAGCGCTACCTTCCCTTTTTTGGCGCCAACCTGGCAGCTGCTGTGTGCCTCGCCAGCTTAACTCCCGAAAATTAACGAAGTTGATCGAGATCTGCTAACGATGGGTCAACCTTTGGAGCAGTTGCTAACGCCGCACTGACTTTGTCTAAGTCTTTGGCGACGAAACAATCACGCCCACGTGACTTGGCTTCGTATAGTGACGTATCGGCAACACGAAGTACCCGCGAGGTAGAGTATTTGTTGGAGGTAAACACGGCGCCACAGCTGTGAGTAAATAGGCCTCCTATTGCTCGACGGTTAGCGTAAAAAATATCCTCAAGTGCTTGCTCAAGCTCCACCAATGAATCAATCGTAATGATCGCGGCAAATTCGTCGCCTCCTAACCTTGCCAGACAGGCATCGTTGCCAAATGCCCGAGATAGGATTGACGCAAACTCTTTGAGTAAATCATCACCGGCTTCGTGACCTTTGGTATCATTGACGCGCTTGAAGTGATCGATATCGAAGAGCAGTATGCCGAGGTGCTCATTCGTTTTGAGCACACCCTTTCGTCGCTCAAATTCATGCTCAAAGGCTCGACGATTAAAAAGGCCAGTCAATGAATCCGTGAAGGCGTACTGACTTAACTGTTCGCGAAGCATTCGATTTTCCAATCGTTTCAGCCGCATCCGCTCAGTCACTCTGCCGCTATAGCCCCAGAAAACCCAGAATGGAATGACTTGACCGACTTCAGCGGCGAGATTAATCGGGTAACCCGTCTGTGCGATAGCATAGACAGCCAGCATATAGCCAATGCCCATGGCAAACGAGAGGACCAGCGACTGTCGAAAAGTCATTAGTCCACCGCCGAAGAGCAGTACAGTAAACCATCCTCCAAGCACCAGAATACGTAAGTCTGGCATCAAATAGGCGAAGTAGCTTATTAGGGTCACCGCTCCAAGAGCGGGTACGACGAGAAAGTGTGGGTCGAAGAACGCGAGAAAGCGATCAACTTTCGTGACCACGATAATGAACATCGAACCCCAAACCATGGAACAGACCGCTATCGCTGAAATCCAGTCCTGGAGTGAAAGTTCAATGGCGTCCAAAATGGCCAGCGGAAGAATAACGGCAAGCAGGAGGAAGAACCCCTCGGAGGCGCGCACAATGGCTTTCCGTTTTCGCCGTGATCGCTCAGTTTGCGTCAGCGAAAATTGATGCGGCTTTAATGGCGAGAAGTCCTCCATACTATCATTTCCTAAGGTTCGTAAATGACGTCAACCTTGTTAGCACTTCGCTGATAGCCGTCGACTGTAGGCTGATGGCACTTTTCGATAGCATCCCGTTTTAACTTCATTGTTGGCGTCAGCAAGCCATTCTCGATTAGCCATGGCTGAGAGCAGACGATGACCGCATCTAAGCGTTCATGTGCTTCGAGTTTAAGGTTGGCCTCTCCGGCGATGGCTTCAAGCGTTTCGGCGTTGCACGGGATGCCTTCAGCCAGCACAACCAAAGCAATGGGTTGAGGCAGACCGCTACCCATGACGCAAACTTGCTCAATTTGCGGGAAAGCAGATAGCAGTGATTCGATACCCACCGGCGAGACATATTTGCCCTTTGAGGTTTTGAATTGTTCTTTTACGCGGCCAATAATTTCCAGCGCGCCGCTTGCTCTAAAGCGCCCGAGGTCACCAGTCTTTAACCATTCTCCGTCCATGGTCTCGGCAGTAGCTTCTGGGTTCTTGAAGTAGCCAGGCGTGATGAATGCGCCGCGGATAAGAATCTCACCATCCTCAGATAGCTTAATATCTGCGCCGGGAAGTGGGCGACCAATTGAGCCAATATCTTCAACTCGAAAAGGTAGATTGATGGTGCCGACACAGCTAGTCTCCGACATCGCCCAGCCCTCAGATATAGGTAGGCCAACCTGGTGATACCACTTGAGAACATCTGGCGAAATGGGCGCGGACCCAGAAATTATTACACGCGCCTTATGAAGCCCTAGTGTCTTGCGAACCTTTTTAGCGAGTAGCTTACCTACTAACGGGATCTTAATTAGTTTTGCGAATCGATCGGGCCCGATTTTATCGAGAACCTGAAGTTGGATCTTCAGCCAAATCCGTGGCACAGCGAAGAAAACAGTAGGCTCTGCGTGGCAAATATCTTCTCGGAAGGTATCTAGCGACTCAACGAAAAAGATCTGCATGCCCGAGTGAAGCGCGGTCAACTCCACGAGCCCCCGCTCTGCAATGTGCGCGAGTGGGAGATATGAGACTACTCTGTCTGCGTTGGTGTAAGCGTCCCCGGAAATCTCAGCTGAGGCCACGCCAATTGCCTGGCAATTACCAAAGGAAATCATGACTCCCTTAGGTTTTCCAGTGCTGCCAGAGGTATAAATAATTGACAGTAAGTCGTCGTCAGAAGGTTGATACGGTTGTTCAATTGCAGGCGTTACTGCAATTAAATCCTGCCAGCGCAAATCACATGCGGGCATTGGATAAGGGAAGGAGATGGTTTTAATGCCGCCGGCAAAAACACCCGCGACATGGTCGTAATTATCAAGCTTGCCAACGAAGACCGCTTTCGCCTCGCTATGCTCGATGACGTAATCAATAGTGTCCGCGCCGGCACTAAAGTATATGGGGACGCTGATAAGTCCGGCCTTCATAATGGCTAAATCGGCCATGATCCATTCGGCGCAGTTCTTCCCCAGAATAGCAACGCGATCTCCCTTTTCTAGCCCCAACTGAAGTAATGCGGCAGCCATTTTGGAGCTCTGCTCATCCACTTCGGAAAAGGTATAAGAGGTCCATTCACGGTTAAAGGGCTGGTGCAGAAAGGGTGCATTAGGTTGGGTGGCAACGTGCTGAGCGAGGCTTGCTAGCGGGCGATAATTAGACATAAGCATTTCACCATATAGTTCGTTTTTATTATGGATTCAGTATGCCACATCCGCCGATTGAGTAAACCCTTAAAGGGGGGGTGTTTAGGCTAGCTCTTCGCAGGTCTAAACGGCACAACATTGTTGGCGGGAAAGACGCTGAATTGGACGGCACAGCCGATTTGGTCGTTCACGGAAACGGCCTCTATTAGGGCGCATTCCGGATGACGAATAATTCGATAGTTTTCAAATGACGCCTGATCCAATTTAAGGATTTGCTCCCAGACCTCTCGAACACACATTAAGGCAAAGTCGAAGGGGGAATTGATATCCACATGGACCTCAACTTCCACTAGGTGGTCCAGTAGGTCTTCACTCAAGCTAATTTTGGTCTTCTCGTCAATAAACGGTGTTGAAGGGTCAATCAGCGAAAGATTGAGCGCAACCATAAGATTGTTGGCTTCTTGAGCTAAGTCCTGTGGTTCAAACCTAGCTAGTAAGTGTCTTGCTTCGTTCATGAGACAAACCCCCCGGTTATAACAATGAATAGCCCAGAGCGCAGCCGTGCTTTCGCCCTAAAAGTGAATACTAACCTAATAGTAGTTGAGATGATGGGGTAGTCAACAAAGAATTTATGTCTAGGCACACCATATAGTGTGCCTAGACATGAATTTGCACTAATTGTAGTGATTGGAGGGGTTAATCGCGAAAGTTATTGAACTGAAATGGTTGCCCCAAGTCAGCGCTTCGAACCGCCTGCATAGCCTGCTGTAAATCATCGCGCTTCTTGCCAGTAACACGGACTTGGTCACCTTGAATGGCGGCTTGGACTTTGAGTTTAGCGTCTTTAATGAGCTTAACTATCTTCTTTGCTACGTCTGTCTCAATACCTTGCTTAAATTTGACATCTACGGTGAATGCCTTGCCTCGATGAGTTGGCTCGGGCTCGTAATCCATTGTGAGCGGGTCCACTTTACGCTTTATTAGCTGCGCGCGAAGGATGTCTAGCATTTGGTCGCATTGAAAGTCACTTTCTGCCGTAAGGCTAATCACATCGTTCGCGAACTTCACTTGGGTGTCAACTTTACGGAAGTCATAGCGATTGTTAATTTCGCGCTCGGTATTTTGCGCCGCATTCAACAGCTCGGCAGATTCAACTTCTGAAACAATATCAAAGGATGGCATAGTTAACCTCGTTCTATAAGCGGCAAGAGATCTAGCACGGTTGCCAGCATGTCTTTGCCCAGTTGTTGACTGCGGTCGCCGTTCCAACCGAACTCCGGCGAGGGGGCATTAGCATTGTCTTTGAACGGCATTTCTAGGGTGAGCGCTAGCGTTTTAAACTGATTGCCCATCCAGTTGCTTCCCACGGTATGATTCGCCTCGCCAGGCGCGTCCACGTCATAGCCATATTGAACCTGAAATTGGTCACTGCGCTTGAGTAAACTATCGCGGAAAGCGTTTTCAAGTTTAGCCATATAAGGTGAGTAGTTCGCGACGCCTTCACTTGCGGCAACGAAGTTGTAGGGAAGGGCTTCGTCTCCGTGAATATCGAGGAACATGTCGCCGCCTTCGGCAAGCATTTTGGCGCGCACCCAAAAAACCTCGGGGCTCTTCTCGATTGATGGAGACTGCCATTCTCGATTCAGGTTCATCCCCGCCGCATTCGTTCTTAAATGACCGCGAACGCTGCCGTCTGGATTCATATTTGGGACAATATAGAATACGGCTTGAGCCCGCAGTTGCGTGGCGAGCTCAGACTGCCCGAGTAATTCGTCGAGTAACCCTTCAATGAGGTGTTCAGCCATACTTTCGCCAGGGTGTTGCCGAGCGGTAACCCAGATAACGGGCTTATTTTTCGCGTCCTGGCCAATCTTCAGTAGGTCGATAGGTCGGCCATCAAGCGTTTGGCCTAGCACTTGGTGTGAGACGTCTTCATGTTGTTGAGCTTTGGCGATCAGTGCCAGATGTTGCTCATAGGAGAAGGGCTCGAAGTAGGCGAACCAAATCGTGTTCGCGCTAAGTTTGGTGTCAAAACGAAGATTGCTTCCGTCAAATGAGGCATCTAGACGATGCCAGGTCTTTCGGTCGTAGCTAAAGCAGACGCGGTAGTCAGGCCACCCTTCTAGGTAGGCAGCTTGACCCGCATTGCGAATACAGCAACGAAGGGTTGAGCCCTGCTCGCCGGTCACTGAAAAGTGGAACCACTGGAAGTATTCGGAGTAACGATCGTTACGAATCTCGAGTTGAAGCTCATTGTTGGATTCGCCCACGAAATGAATGTTACCACTGTCGAAGTTACTGTTGACCG
Source organism: Umboniibacter marinipuniceus (assembly GCF_003688415.1). NCBI lineage: Bacteria > Pseudomonadati > Pseudomonadota > Gammaproteobacteria > Cellvibrionales > Cellvibrionaceae > Umboniibacter > Umboniibacter marinipuniceus. Next base: position 41,011 of record NZ_REFJ01000007.1, on the reverse strand, counting down.
TAAACATGTATATTCCTTGGTAAATTAGCTGTTTGCATTGTATTTTACATACTGTAACTGTAGGAGAAAATTTCAGTTTCTATTTGGCACTCAATCGCAAACTTGTTGCAAAGGATAGTATGGGTAGAAGTTCAGCATATCAACAGCCAGACTATGAATATCTGGTGGAAAATTCCAACGCAATTATCGTGTGTTTTAGTACCGATGGCGTGATTACCTATGCGAACGACTTCGCCCTTAGATTCTTCGACTTCGAAGCCGAAGCGCTGATTGGAAAACAAGTATTAGGAACTATTACGCCGCTCGAAGATTCCGCCGGGTATAACCTCGAAGGCATGATCCACGAAATTAGCAACTTACCTGAAGACTATCGGATCAACATCAACGAGAATATAAAACGCACTGGCGAGCGTGTTTGGGTGCGGTGGACGAACTGCGTTCAGACGGACGATCAGGGTAAGGTGCTTGGCGCAATGTCCATTGGCATTGATGTCACAAGGCAGCTCGAACTTGAGCGGCAAGTAAGTCAGATGCGGAAACTCGATGCGCTCGGTACTTTAGCGGGCGGCGTAGCGCACGACTTTAATAATATCGCGCAGGGAATGTCTGGGTTCGCGGAAATGATAAAGCACGAAGATGACCCTGATGTCGTCAAACATCTTGCTGACAGCATAATTAGCGCAGCAGCGGATGTGGGTAGGCTGACCAATAACCTATTGAGCTACTCTAAAGTTAACCACGCTGATTTAGAGCTATGTGATGTTGAGTCCTCCGTGCAAAAGGCGGTGCAACTCGTTGAGTCAAATCTAAAACCAGGGGTCTCTATTGAGATTCGAAACCATAACGGCAGCGATCAAATCAGGTTAGATCGTTCTGGGCTTGTGAGCGCAACGATTAACTTGCTGCTTAATGCTAATGATGCCACAGACCCCGGCGGTAAAATTGAAGTTGAAATTCATAAGCTGGTGGAGGCTGAGCCACGAATCTTAAATAATGGTGTTCAACTAACAGCCAATACTTATTGGATAGTAGACGTAAGGGACTGGGGGGTAGGCGTCCCCGCTGATATTGCTCAGAAGATCTTTGATCCCTTCTTTACAACCAAAGTGCGCAACCAAGGCACAGGTCTTGGCTTGGCAAGTGTGTTCGATTTCGCAACCGCCCATCGAGGTAGTGTTGAACTGCTTCGCTCCGAGGATGAGACCTGCTTCAGGCTCTATCTTGCTGAAAGTGCCGAAGCGCAGTTGAGCCCGAGCGAGCTGAGTGGGCAGGAAGATACAGTGGCTATCGAGTCTGGCGGTATACGGCACAGCGCAATTCTGCTCGTGGATGACGAGGCCTTCGTTAGGCTGTATGCCGAGAAGGTTTTTGCTCGCGAAGGTTATCAAATACGAACCGCTGCGAGTTGTGATGAAGCGCTGACAATAGTTCAACACGAAGGGTTTGAGTTTGATGTGGCAATCATTGACATGGTGATGCCGGAGGTGACGGGAGTGGATACTTGGCTTAAGTTGAAGGCGCTAAGGCCAGCGGCTAAGGCGATATTGGCAACGGGCTATGCCAGCGAGGAGCAGCTCAAGCGAGCCGAAGCCGCAGGGTTTTCCCATTGCATCAAAAAGCCATTTAAGTTTGAGGATGTTCTAACAGCGCTCGCGAAGAGCTAGTGCCTTGTGATCACGGCGCCAGCCTTGGGTAGCTTGACGCCGACCGTAGGCGTTGAGTATCTGCCTGACCTTGGGTGGGTGCGATGACGGCTTTCGCCTAACCTAGTGAGTGACTTTCTTCTGGGCGCTTCCAGTTTTCGACTTGGCATTCGCAATAATAATTTTTGGTCGAGCAGGAGTGCGAGCTCGCTTGAGGCGAATATCACGGGCCTTGGCAAAGGCATCTTCGTAGGGATCTCTATCCCGGTTGATCTTAGTTAGTGGCATTTTCCGACCTCCGTGTACGTACTAATTCATAATAGATCACATTTCGAACTTTTGCCGACTTGTGCGATAATTCGTTGCTATCAGCCAGCGATGTCTATACTTGGCTACATGAACAAAACGTATACCAATCCCTTCAATTAGCATTAAAGTGAGAGCAACGACCCATGAGTCAATGTGATGTGGCATTAATTGGTTTAGCAGTAATGGGCCAGAATCTAGTCTTGAATATGGCAGACAATGGTTATTCAGTGGGCGTTTATAACCGCACCCACGCCGTAACAGAACAGTTTCTAGCTGGCCCCGCGCAGGGCGCAAGTGTATCCGGTTTCGAAAGCCTCGCAGAGCTTGTGAATGGGCTCTCAAAGCCACGTAAAATTGTCCTGTTGGTGAAAGCGGGCGGCGCCGTTGATGCGGTAATTAAAGAGCTTATGCCGCTAGTCGATCCAGGCGACTTAATTATCGACTTGGGTAACTCGCATTTTCCTGATACCCAACGACGCTGGGAAGCGATGCAGGAATCAGGGGTCCACTTCATTGGCTCGGGGGTTTCCGGTGGTGAGGAAGGTGCACGCACAGGCCCATCAATAATGCCCGGTGGCGATGCCGCTGCATGGCCAATGATTAAAGATATCTTTCAGTCTATCAGCGCTAAAGTTGATGGCGAACCGTGCTGTGATTGGGTGGGCTCAGGTGCAGCAGGCCACTATGTCAAAATGGTTCACAATGGTATTGAGTACGGAGATATGCAGTTAATCTGTGAGGCATATCAACTCCTCGATGAGGGTTTAGGGTTGTCTGCTGATGAGTTACATCAGGTATTTAGCGATTGGAATAACACCGAGCTAGACAGCTACCTCATTGAAATTACCGGGCACATTCTTGGTTATCGTGACGAAGACGGCGAACCTTTGGTCACAAAAATCATGGACAAAGCTGGCCAAAAGGGCACCGGCAAATGGACGGGCATCAGTGCTCTAGATTTAGGTATGCCGGTATCGCTTATTGGTGAATCGGTTTTCGCACGTTGTTTGTCGGCACTAAAGCAAGAGCGTACCGTAGCCTCAAAGGCCCTATCTGGCCCTAACCCACAGATTAGCGTTGAAGATCGCAATGCCTTCATTAATGACGTTAAAGAAGCGCTATTCGCCTCTAAGATTATTTCGTATACCCAGGGCTATATGCTGCTAAGAGAAGCGTCTAACGAATACGGCTGGGAGTTGAACTTCGGTGCCATTGCGATGATGTGGCGCGGTGGTTGTATCATTCGAAGCCAGTTTTTGACAGACATCAAAAAAGCCTTCGACAAAAACCCTGAGCTCAGTAACCTCCTGCTGGATGACTACTTCAAGGATGCGATTGATCGTTGCCAAGGCGCATGGCGTCGTGTTATTTCTAAGGCCGTAGAAGTGGGTATTCCAACACCATGCTTTAGTACTGCGTTGGCGTTCTATGATGGCTATCGTCGCGAGCGTCTACCAGCGAATCTTTTGCAGGCTCAGCGTGATTACTTCGGCGCGCATACCTATGAGCGGGTTGATCGTCCAGCGGGCGAATTCTTCCATACCAACTGGACTGGGACCGGTGGCGACATTAGTTCTCAAACTTACAACGTCTAAGTTGCAAAAATAGTTTGAAATTTTGGCGCGCAGGCACTACTATGCGCGCTATCGAGCTGGTGTAGCTCAGTTGGTAGAGCAACTGACTTGTAATCAGTAGGTCGTAGGTTCAACTCCTATCACCAGCTCCATATTTAAAAACAGGCTGATGCCTGTTTTTTTTCGTCTGTACATTCGCAGCATCAATCTTTTCGTGAGTTATCTTGCGATGGCCCCTAGCTTCCGCTAGCGTAGCAATATGAATCCATTCTTTTATGACCTAATGCAGCCCAACCATCTGGCAAACTTAAGGTGGCTATTGAGTCCGGAAACCTATTCCCTCTGGGAACCGACCGCTGAGATAGGGCGGTTTGACACGCGAGCTATATTTCAAACAATCGATCGGGACACCTTGCTATCTAGAAGCTTGGAGAATCTTGAATCGCTGCGCAGAACAAGCCGCCTAGGTAAATATTGTGAGTATCTTATTACCCATGCTTGGGAGCGATCATTAGCTGATGGCGAGACCTTGACTGCGGGTCAGCAGCTTCATGACGGCGGTAAAACACTTGGTGAACTCGATTTTATTCTCGCGTCTAAGCATGTGACATCGGTGACCCACGTTGAGCTGGCGGTGAAGTTCTATTTGGCAACCAACTTCAATGGCAAGCAGCATGCGGTGGGGCCAAACCTCAAGGATAGCTGGCGGTTAAAGCGAGCGCATCTTATTGATAATCAGTTTCCGCGAGCGCGCTCGGCGCAAAGTCCCTTGCGGAAACTAGGTGGCGACCTGAAACAGGCAGCACTGTTGCCCGGTCGGATTTTTCAGCCATCGGCGGGTAGTTTGCAAGGCTGCTGGATGAGCCAAACTCAGTTCAATCAATACGCAACGGGGGGCGAGTGGGTAGTTGTTCCTCGGCTTTGCTGGCCTGCACCACGCGAAGCTGTCCTGTTGAAGGTGCTTAGCAAGAGCGCATTGATGGCACGCTTAACCGAGGTTCCAGTGATGGTGGCCAGTGTGCAATCAGGACGTTTGATGGAGATTGGTTTTGTTGTCTCGAATGACTGGCAAGATCAAGCAAGTGAAGCGTTATCGAAGGGCTTCATATGAAAGAGTTGGATAGCCAATGAATGCTGAGAGTATCTGTTGTGTCGTATCGTGGTAATTAGTTAGCTTGAGGCGAGGTATTTTTTGAAGAATATGGCGAGTGGGTTTCCCCAACTCGCGCTGTCTATAATGCTTTATTAAACGGCGCTTAAATCTGTTCGCTCTTATTATTTATAGTTTTTGTGTTGCTGTTCTTATTGTTATTTATAGTTTTTATGTTGTTGTAATCTATTTTTATTATTTATTGTTTTTATTATATTTGTTGTCTTTTTTTATTATTTATTGTTTTTATTTTTCGAAACGTCATTGTTAGATGACACGTCCTGCCAAACTATTAGCTAGAACCGTGCCAACTTTTAAGTATTGTTGCTATTACTGGCCTACAGGGCTTATCGCTTGATTTGTGCGCTGCGCAAATTAAATCAGTAATGTTACCTAGTTGATTGATTTGTTACTGATTAGCGACTAGCGGTCAATAGGTCGGTACCCGTACCAGCTTGGTCCTGGCGTGATGGCCGTATCATCGGCAATGAGGTGAACGTAGTGGCGACCAAGTAGATCCAGTTCTATGCAGTTATCCACATCGTAGAGATCGTCACGGTGACTTTGTTCGTAGCGAGTTAGCAACTTTTTTAGTGCCAGCTGTTTAGCTTGGTTACTACTGTGGCAGCCGTACAAACCAATATCATGAAACTCTAAGTACTTGCCGGGTAAGTAGCCACCCACATTTACGAAGAAAAGCTTCGCTGCGTCAGCAGCCGGAGCTTGCAATGAAATCTCGACCCGGTAGCCGTCGACTTCGTTGACTTCAGTGTAGCTATCCAGGTGTAGGCCTTTTGCGTCGCCATACCATTCCCTTCGCAGTTGATCTAAACAACTGTCGATGGATTCGCCAACCACAAAGCGGACGTCATGTACTTCGATATTGGAGTTGCCGCAGTTTCCGCCTAACACGGCCATAAAGAGTTTCATCTCGAGTTTCTCCGTTAACTAATGTTATCGTTACTATATCGTAATCTACGACAGATGTTGTGATAGGAGATGGCTCGTCCATGAAAGTATTTGAAGTAGCAAAACGCGAGATTAGCCGCGGTATAGTGGTGAAGTGTCCCCAGATCGCTTTGGCGCCGAATGAAGTCCGCCTGAAGATTGAGAGCTTTAGTCTTACTGCCAATAATGTGAGTTATGCGCTGGCTGGTGATAGCTTAAAGTATTGGGACTTCTTTCCAGCGAGTCAGGCCGATCATGGCAGGGTTCCGGTAATGGGCATCGCAACGGTTGTCGCTAGCCTCTGCGAACACATTCAGGTGGGTGAGCGGGTATGGGGTTGGTTTCCAATGGCCGATGAGATTATTGCCTTGCCGGCTGATATTAAGTCTTCAGGGTGGGTAGATAGCCACCCAATGCGCGGGGCCAACGCGCCAATTTATCGTCACTACGAGCGCATCCCTTCGGGCTTCGACTATAGCCATTACGAGCATGCGCTCAAAGGTCTCTTTACCACGAGCTGGTTGTTGGCATCCTGGTGGCGAAGTGAGTCATTTATGGGGGCCAATACGGTTTATGTTACCAGTGCTTCAAGCAAGACTGCATTGGCCTTGGCGCATGCGTTACGCGATGATCCCGTCCGGCTAGTAGGAGTGACATCACCTTCCAACGTAGAGTTTGTCACCGCCACCGGGTGTTATCACCAAGTGGTGACGTATGAGGATGAACTTGGCTTATCTAGCGACAGCCTAGTGGCTGATTTTGCGGGGCGAATAGATTGGGTTGATCAGTTAGCCGAAACAAACCCCGAAAGGCTTAAGTGGGCATCGCTGATTGGTGCTACCCATGGAACTCCAACAACTCGTGGCCAGGTAGTCCCCGAGAGAACGCAATTCTTCTTCGCGCCCATGGAGTTTGAACGTCTGAAAAACGAAATTGGCGGTGCCGCCCTCGCCATGGCCGTTGTCACAGCTCTTCGCGAATTTTCGTCATGGTTTGAGTCAAGATTAACGCTAACGCTTATTGATGATCTAGCGCAGCTAACGGTGTACTTTGATTCGTTAGTGAAGGGGAGGGTTGCACCATCAACACTCTTGATCGTGCAACCCAGTGGAGCTAGTGATTAGCAGTCATCAGCAATCATTGCCGCCACGATGGCGATTTCATCAACGTTAGTTGCCACTCGCGCCTCGCCTCGTTCGGTAGAGACTTGGTCATAGCGGCTATCGCCGGGTTCAGCGACAAACAGCTGCCCCGACGCGTCAGCCACATAATAGGCAACATCGTGTTGTGATGCAGCGCGACGGTCTGAGTGGTTCACGCGCTGATTATCAAGATCAGAGCTCAATTCGCCTGATGTGCGAAAGAGTGCAGCGGTTTCAGCGCCAGCAGGATGGCGAAGCTTAACCGTGCCACCACTTCGGCCTTCCGTTAACGAGTCATGAGAAGCGAAGTAGCGGTCATTTAGTTCATAGACTTCACCAATCACCATGGCATCGGAGCGGATAGAGTTTGGGTTAGCCTCGTTGAGGGTGGCGATAATGGCGTCTTCAACAGAGTCGTAACCAGGTTGGCAAGTGTCAGCTAACGCGATGTTTGAGGTCATAAGTACAGCAGCAGTAGTAGCAATCCAAGTTTTCATGATTATCTTCCTTAACAAGTAACAAAGGGCGGTGTGTCTCATGACAACCGTTGGGGGACCCTTTGTAGAAAAAGACGCGTGGCGTTCAACTTTGGATGCAAAAAAATTGTAAAAAGATGAAAAAAAGTGAAATTAATTTAATTTGAATCCAAATGGCATGTGAGCTCGTCTACCCTAATTGGGTGCTAGGAAAATAGTTGTCTTTCAAGCTATAGTCATCACAACTTACGGTGGACTAAATTGGATCTTTTATGGCCGATATAATTCTGTCAGCGCAGAACATCTCGAAACGCTATGGAGAGGTAGTCGCTGTTAATGATCTCAGTTTTAGTATTAAGGCGGGGACCTGTTTTGGGCTGTTAGGGCCAAATGGCGCGGGGAAGACCACAACGATTGAACTGTTAGAGGGTATTCAGTTGCCCGATACCGGGCAGGTGTTATTTCGCGGTCAACCGATTAGTCGGGATTATGCTCAGCGCATTGGTATTCAGTTTCAAAGCACAGCGCTTCAGGATTTTCTCACGGTTCGAGAGTCGCTAGCGTTATTTGCAACACTCTATCACCATCACCTACCGTTGGAGCAGCTAATCGAAGATTGCTCATTGAGTGATTTTATCGATCGCGATAATCGTAAATTGTCGGGTGGTCAACGGCAGCGGTTACTGTTGGCCATTGCTCTGGTGAATGATCCAGACCTAATCTTCTTGGATGAACCAACTACCGGTTTAGATCCTCAGGCTCGACGACACTTCTGGGAATTAATTGAACGGATTAAGGGGCGCGGTAAGAGCATTCTGTTGACCACCCATTACATGGACGAAGCGGAATTTCTGTGCGATGAAATTGCGATCGTTGATGCCGGCGCCATCGTCGAGCAGGGAACACCACGAGACTTGCTCACCAAGCACTTCGAAGGTTCATTGATAAAGCTTCCCCGCGGAACAGATCTATCTGCATTGAGTATTTCGCCACCATTGATCGATGCGGGTGATTTTGTTCAGTTCTCAACGGAGCAAGTCGGTGAAGCCGTTAAGCAATTGGCTGCGGAAGGGGTCCCATTGGATGGCTTGCGGATTGAATCGCCCACCCTCGAGGATCTATTTTTGTTATTAACCGGCCACTCCTTGCGGGTCTAGAGGTTACGATGAAAGCATTTTTGGCTATTCTGAAGGCTCGTAATATTGAATTCTTACGGGATCGATCCACGCTAAGTTGGAATCTACTCTTTCCCGTGTTGCTCATAGTTGGCTTCGCGTTTATGTTTGGCAACGACGATAAAGCGCTCTACAAGGTTGGTGTTGTTGCGGCAGTAAGTAGTGAGGAGCTGGTCTTTGAGGTAGGTGAATTAAAGTACCTCGAGACGGTTCGTTACAGTCACTTAGCGTCGGCCATGCAGCGCCTGCAGCATCACCAAATAGATATCATCCTAGGGGATGGCACCTACTGGCTAAATAGCGACTCACCAAAGAGTTATGTGGTTGAGAGAATGATATTGTCGGTCACGGATGAGCCGCTGGAAGCGTTACCTGTTAGTGGCGAAGCCATTCGTTACCTAGATTGGGTGGTGCCGGGAATTTTGGGCATGAATATGATGTTCAGTTGTCTCTTTGGGGTTGGCTATGTCATTGTCCGCTATCGAAAGAATGGCGTGCTGAAGCGCTTTCAGGCGACGCCGGTGAGTGCTCTCAGCTTTCTGGCTGCACAGGTCGTGTCGCGCTTAGTAGTAGTCACTTTGATCACCAGCGTGATCTTCATCGCGATGGATTTGATGTTTGATTTTGTGGTGCTTGGCTCACGCTGGTTGATGCTAGTTGTTGCGATATTAGGTGCAGCTTCCATGATTAGTCTTTCGCTTTTAATGGCGTCGCGCACGCAGAGCGAAGAGTTGGCGGGAGGCCTACTAAATCTGGTTACTTGGCCAATGATGATGTTATCGGGTGTTTGGTTCTCTTTAGAGGGCTCACCTGAAGTGGTTCATTGGTTAGCCGCCGTGTTTCCGCTGACGCATATGCTGGAGGCAGCACGAAGCATTATGCTGGAGGGTGCTACGTTAGCGGATGTAGCAATACCGTTATTGGTTCTCGCGGTTACCACTGTTGTTGCGTTGGCTTTGGCGGCTCGGCTATTCGTGTGGCGGCAAAATTAGCCGTGCAACTAATTTACCTTACAAAAATTGTGGTTATAATGAGCCTAGTCTTAGTTAAGGTAGTGTTATGTCTGCAGCCCTCCCATTTAGTACCCGTCTTATTCAGAAGTATGATCTCAGCGGTCCGCGTTACACTTCATACCCCACCGCGCTTGAGTTTTCCGCTGATATTGATAATTCGGCGTTCAAGGCTGCAGCCTTAACGAGAACAGGCAACTTTAGTCTGTATGTGCATATCCCTTTCTGCCACAAGCTCTGCTACTACTGCGGCTGCAACAAAGTAGTTAGCAACTCTTCAGATCGAGCTCAACGCTATCTTACTTCGCTTCGCCAGGAGATAAACGCACGCGCCAAGCTTTTTCGAGGTAGACGGGTACAGCACCTTCACTTGGGTGGCGGAACGCCGAGTTATCTAACGCAGACGCAAATGAGCGAGCTAATCTCTGGCCTGCGCGAAGCGTTTGATTTCGTCGACGATGCCGAGCTCGGGATTGAAATTGATGCGCGCGAGGTGGATGAAGGCTATTTAAGCCATCTTTACTCGCTTGGTTTTAATCGTTTGAGTATTGGCGTTCAGGATACCGATAGCCAGGTACAGGAAGCTATTAATCGCCCGCAGAGTACTCAGCATATCGCCAACCTCGTTGTGGCGGCGAAGACACTTGGTTTCAAGTCAGTGAGTGTAGATTTGATCTATGGTTTGCCGCGTCAAACTGAGCGCACATTCAGTCAGACCTTGGAAGACGTGTTGGCAATGAGTGTGGATCGAGTATCTCTCTTTAGCTATGCGCATATGCCTTCACGCTTTAAGGCTCAACGGCTGATCGCCTCCAATGAGTTGCCCGATGCACAACTCAAGCTGACGTTAATGGCGCTAGCGATCACAAAGCTTACTGAGGCGGGAATGGTGGAAATTGGTATGGATCATTTCGCGAAGCCCGAGGATGAGTTAGCGATTGCCGCCCAAAACGGGCGATTAACGCGTAACTTTCAGGGATACACGGATCATGGCGCAATTGACCTCTTAGGCTTAGGGGTTTCTGCAATCAGCCAGGTCGGTGCGGTGATTTGTCAGAACATGAAGGAGTTAGCCGAGTATCATGAAGCGGTTGCCAAAATGGATGTGGCCGTAGAGCGCGGGGTGGTACTTAGCTCTGAAGATGAGCTTCGTGGGGCAGTGATACAAGCAATTATGTGCCAACACAAGGTGGATAAAATAGCCATAGCGCAGGCGTTTGGAATAGATTTCGATGATTACTTTGCCGCTGAGCTTCTTCAGCTTGTCGAACTCGAGAAAGATGGCCTGCTGACGCTTGAACCTGACTGTATACGCATTTGGTTCGAGCACCGACTGTTGGTTCGCCGTGTAGCCATGGTCTTTGATGCCTATCTTACGGAGCAGGCTACTCAACGTTTTTCGAGGATTATCTAGGCGTTGCCCTTTCGCATTTGAGAGCATCGTGCGAAATGCCTAATAGTGGCTGCCGAGATAGAAGTAAAAGCTATCGAAACCGCCTTCTGCTTTTGCGTAAGCCAAGTATATTGGCCCGAGCGGGCTGTCAATGCCGGTGAATACTGAGCCTGATTCGATGAGGCTTTGATGGTCAATCTGGTCGCGCTTGTCCCACACATTGCCCATTTCGTAGCTGGCGCCAAGGTAAATTGGTGATTTAAATAAGCCGAAGTCATTTTCGAGAAGTCGATACTTATAAACAATATTGGCGTAACGAAGGTGGTTGCCACTCAGGCTAGATGGGGGGAGCCCAGATAGATTCAAAAAGCCGCCCAGCTCAAATTGACGAACAGTGACGTCAACCTCATCGGATCTGAAGCTTTCGGCTCGGACTTGGCCGCTGAAGGTATGATCTCCGATAGAGTAGACTTCCAGCCAGGTTGTTTCCAATGTCTGAGGAGTGCCTCGGTCACCGTCGATGGAGTCTTTACGATCTTCAAACCGAACATGAAAAATACGCCCACGACGAGCAAAATCAGCATTATCTAAGCTGTCATAAAAATATTCAGCGTAGAGGCCACGGCTGTTGTACTGCACGCGTCCTCCATTAAAAACAGGGTCTCCAATATCCGGTAGTGCCACATAGCCGTCGGAATACAGGGCGCCTACTTCAACACGTGACTTATTACTGAAATTCCAGCCTTGCCCAAGAAACGTAGTGACTTCACTCTGTATACTGTTGGCTAAGAGGTTATTGCCGGTATCGATATAGAGTTGATCGCGCTTGTAGATGACGCCAGTGCTAATGTAATGATTGAGCGGTGCCCATTCCAACGGGAAATACAAATCGGTAGCAATGAGCTTGTCGGTACCGCCCACAACTACGGTACGCCATTCGGCGCCTAGATCATTAATATTCGTCATGGTCCAAGCAGCTCCCAACGAGAATTCGCTTGAGCCTTTATAGTCATCCTGCATTTGAAACTGGAAGTCTAAATAGCCGGGCCCCCAACTTTTCTCTGTGGCAGCGATATTAAGCACTTGACCTTCGGCCGTATCTTCAACGTGATAGTCAATTCGTTCAAACACGTCAAGTGCATAGGTGCGGTCAATGCCCTCCTGCACCGTAGTTTGGTCAAACTGATCACCCACTTCAAAGCCAAGGCGTTCAACAATGATGCTGTCACGAAGGCGAGAATGATTTTCAATATTAACCGCTACAACTCGCAGTTCGGGCTCAGCGATTGCATTTCGCCTTGAGGAAAATCTTTCCCAGGCTGAAGTGGGCACGTCAATTTGGGTGATCAATGCTCTGCGTTTGTTCGCTTCGTCATAGCCTATTTGAATAGAATTTGAGAAAGCGTCGAAATCTAACATGTTGACGTCATCATTCCTCGGAGTTAACAGGATATCCTGTTCGCCTAATAATGACTTTTGATACTCAACGTTATCTTTAATCAAAAAGTCGACTAACTGATTGAGTACTGCAACCGATGAAGTCAGCTGATCACGGGTAGGAAGCGCGGTGCCGATATCAACGGCAATGATGATATCGGCACCGAGCTCGCGCACCACATCAACGGGTAGATTATTAGCAATTCCGCCGTCGACAAGCAGGCGGCCATTGTATTCAAAAGGGCGAACCACCCCTGGAATGGACATCGAGGCTTGCATGGCGCTAAAGAGTGCGCCGTTGTCAATAACAACCGCCTCGCCTGTTTCGATGTCTGCAGCAACGGCACGGTAAGTGATGAGAAGATCATCGAAGCTTTCTAAATCGGGAAGGCTGCCTACTGAGCGTTGAATCAACTCCCCCATCCGCTGCCCCTGAGCAACGCCCTTAGGAAACTTAAACTCAGTGCCATCAAACCCCAATTCAGGATTGATGGGGAAGGCGTCGGACTGACGTTTCCGCCTGAACGGCATATCCTCCCGTTCTACGGAATCATTAAGTCCCTCCTCCCAAGCGGTGGAGCGGAGAATTTCCTCAATCTCATCGGGCGTTTTGCCCATCGCATAAAGGCCGCCAATAAACGAACCGACACTGGTACCAGCAATGACATCGACTGGAATGCCTTCTTCTTCAAGGACTTTCAATACCCCTACGTGAGCGCCGCCTCGAGCGCCACCGCCACCAAGGACAACACCAATACAGAGTCGTTCTTCTGCCGGTGGGCAATCAGCTAATGCCTTAGGTGGAACCAGAAGGATCAAGATGAATGGCAGGAGCCAGGATAAATGACTATTAAGTGTTTTCACTATTCAGTTCTCTGCATCGCGTCACCTCGGCAGCCATCTTTCCCTGCAGCATATAGGCAAACATCTTAAAGTCTCCAAGTAGCGACCAAAGTGGGTATTGAAAGGTCGCCGGACGATTTCTTTCGATGAAGAAATGCCCGGTCCAAGCAAGCCCATATGCGACCAGCGGTATGCTAAGGAACCAGTAGCTACTAGTGGTGATACCAAGATAGACGAGCGGCAAAATAAGCGAAGTGCCAATAAAATGGAGCATCCGCGTGGAAGGCTTCGCATGTTCGCGAACATAGTGCGGCCAAAAATCGTTAAAGCTTTTATAGCGTTTCACGAAATCCCCTCATCCGTTAGACCAATTATGATGTTATATCGTACAGTAAAGCCTACTGAAAGCAAAAAGGCGACACCTCTTATGATGTTAAAAATAATCGCGCTAACCACTGCCGTATTTTTGGTAAGCGCTGCCACGGCAAACACTCACCGAGTACCACCCGCTGAAGATATAAGGCTTTATGATATTGGCCAGTCGGCGAGCGCAGAACGACTCCATCAAGATGTAGAGATGCTGGTGAGTTTTGGGACGCGACACAGTCTTAGTGAAACCCAATCTGAAACCACAGGCATCGGCGCTGCTCGCCGATGGATCGCGGAAGAATTCGCGCAAATCTCTAACGCTTGTGGAGGTTGCCTTGAGGTTATGCTGATCAGCGATACCGTTGAAGGACGACGGATACCAACGCCTACAGAAATTGTTAATGTCATTGCGGTGCTGAAAGGCAAGAAAAATTCGAACCGCTATGTTGTGATGTCGGGCGATATCGATTCCCGTGTCAGCGACCCGCTGAATAGCTCAGCTGCTTCACCTGGAGCTAATGATAATGCCTCAGGTGTGGCTGGTGTTATCGAGGCCGCTAGGGTTCTGTCGAAATACGAATTCGACGGCAACATCGTGTTTGCGGCGTTATCCGGCGAAGAACAAGGCCTCTACGGAGGGAAAATATTAGCGGACTATGCGGCCGCCAATGACTGGCACCTGCAGGCGGTGATCAACAACGACATGATCGGCAACATCGCGGGTATTAATGGAGTTATAGATAACCACAGTGTGCGGGTCTTTTCGGAAGGAGTAAAAATCAGCGAGACCCCAGAAGAGGCGCGTGAACGTTACTTTAGCGGCGGCGAAAATGACTCCGCCTCGCGCAACTTAGCGCGTTTTATCAAGGCCCAGGCAGACCAATATATGACCAATCTAGATGTCATGCTGGTCTATCGCTTGGACCGATTTGGGCGAGGCGGCCATCACTTTCCATTTAATCAGGCGGGCTATCCCGCAGTGAGAATTATGGAGGTCAACGAACACTACGACCGTCAACATCAGGACCTCCGTAACGAGGAGGGCCGTCACTACGGTGATACCATTGACTATGTGGACTTCGATTTTACTGCCAAACTAACTTCCCTTAATACACTCTCGCTAGCAGCATTAGCCTGGGCGCCTGCGCCGCCAGCTGAAGTTAAAATATCGGGTCAAGTGGCACCAAGCACAACATTAACGTGGCAGCCGGTGGACGATGCCGCAGGCTATCGTGTCTATTGGAGACTTACCACAGAGTCCGAATGGACTCACTCTCGATGGGTGGGCAACGTAAGTGAGTTTACGTTGGAGAATATGGTGATTGACAACTACCTGTATGGGGTCAGTTCGGTCTCAGTAGGCGGGCACGAGAGCCCTGTTGTTTTTCCGGGAGCGGCTGGTGATTTTTACTGAATTAATGGCCATTGAGGTTATGGGCGCATTAGTCCTTAGGGGCGTACACCTCTCTTGATCTTGCTTGCAGGCAATCAAGTCGACTGCCTGCACAGCGTTGTCAGTGAAGATCAATGAGGTGAAGGATGGACGATTTAATTTCGTCCTCAAAGCCCTCTAGCGACTCATGACTAGGTTTGCCGTAGCCAATTTGGTTGGTCAAGCCATCCATCAACGCGGTAATCATTCGCGCCAGATGATGAGCGCGACGATCCGATAACTCCGGTGCGGCTCTTTGTAATAAAGTGCCTAGCGACTCCAGGTAACTCTGATAGAACCTATCCATCACATCAGCCATTTCCGGGTCATGCGGAGCAATGGCCCAAATGGTATACCAGATTGTGCACGTTGATTTGAGTTTGATGTCTTCTAGCAAGAACTCAACCATCGCAAGGATTTTGGCTGAACGCGTAGTAGCGTTCCCCATCATCGATGCGTAAGTACCGCTGTACTTATCGATTTCCGGCACCAGCACTTCCCAGATCAACTCTTTCTTGGTGGGAAAGTAATACTGTAAGTTGCCTGGTTGAATCCCTATATTCTTGGCAATCTGACGCAAGACGAAGCTATCGTAGCCCTCATCGACTAAGATTCGCCGCGCTTCATCCACAATCGACTGGCGAGTGCGCTCACCCTTCTTTCGGGCAGCGGGGCGGGTAGTTCCTTCTGAGGCGTTGCTAGGTTTATCAGTCATTTTGTATTGTAGATCGTCCGTAATTTGCTCAAGTCTAACGTATCATGTAGGTTTTCTTAATAGTTTCGTGAACTTTGCAGGTTCCTTTCCAGTCTTTAGGAAAGAAAGCGGCGGTGTTCGGTTCGATTTCAATCACTTCGCCAGATTCGTGGACATAGGTTGCGCGGCCCTCCATAAAGTGGCAAAACTCATCGGAGGTCACGTGGCAATTCCAATAACCAGGGGTACATATCCACAATCCCGTTTCCGACTCACCATTCTCTCCTTTGTGGAGAACTACCCCTGAGACATGCGACTCTCCCTCGATCATAGTGGGGATGATGCCCCAATCTACTACATCAGTCACGGCTAAAGGGTTGTATAGGGTCTTGGCTGAATTCATTGGTTTCTCCGAGTGTAAATTTACGACTAAGTCGCTGAGCATATAAACATTCTGTAGCGTTTCGTGCACTTCACATGTGCCCGCCCAGCCCGCTGGGAAAAATACGCAACTATTCGCGGCTACCTCTACTACTTGGCCCTCAGCGCTCCGATAAGTGGCACGTCCTGAACTGAAGTGACAAAATTCATCGCGCGGTATCGACAGTTTCCAGGTACCTGGCGTGCACCGCCAGAGGCCGGTCTCTAGCGTGGCATCCTCATTCTTGTATAGCAGAATGCCACTGGACAGAGAGGACGCACCGTCGCAATCTGGCTGCTGACCCCAATCGTTTAGGTCAGGACGGTTCGGGGTCATGGAGTTGTAAAGATAGTGAGCGCTTTTCCCCTGTGCGGTAGTCTTGACCATTAGGCGTTTGCCTCCTGAAGCACGTCATGGATTACCGCTGCCGCTTTCTTGGTCCCTTCACTTTGTTGCATATGCGCTGCTACCGCTTGAAGTTTGGTGGCCATATTCGCATCCGACAGGCAGGCTTCAATACTCTCAATAAGCGCTTCCTCAGACCAACTGTAGCGCGGAAGTTTCTTCCCGTAACCGGTGTCATCAATTCGGGTAGCATTATCATGTCCATCCCAGCAGTACGGCATAATAATGGCCGGCTTCCCGAAGTAGAGGGCTTCGTTAAAGCTATTGTTACCACCGTGATGAATGAATAGATCTACCTGCGGCACAACAGCAGGCTGAGGATACCAGTTCTTTAGATGAACATTATCCGGCTTTTCATAGACGCTTAAGTCTTCGCCCACCTTCATTAGGAATCGATAAGGTAGCTTTGCAAAGGTTGCAAGCATGCGCTGATACAGTTCAACATCGGCATCGCCTAGGGAGCCGAAGGCAACATAGATGAGTGGTGTGTTATCCAGGGCTTGGGGGAACGCCGGGATGGTGTACTCACCATCGTTGCGAACGCAGCCTTCCAAGTACTGAAACTGCGACTCGGGGAGGGGCGTAGCTCGCTCAAAGGCAAGCGGTTTGGGGTAAAGTAAAAAATTCATTGTCGGCGATGGCTCGAAGAACTCGCCTGCAGGGTAAGGCGGTAAATCTTTGGTCGCCAAAAAGTCATTGAAATCTTTGTGAGTGTCTGCGACAGCGCTTTCGAAACGTGTTTGAAATTGTTCGAAACCAGTTACATCACCAGGTGAGCAACCTGAAAGATGCGGTGGTACAAGCGGATCAGTAATTTCATTCTCGGAACATGAAATGATGCGTATCCACGGGCACCCTGCTTTGGTAATAGCAGGGAACATGATGACGTTGTCGACACAAATAAGGCCTGGTTTGATGATATCCAGTTGACGCTTTAAGTCGTCTTCAGCACTCACAGCGCTTTCAACAATGGCCTCCCAAACGGGTGCTACGTAGGTTTCAATTTGATCGAGCGGGCTCAAATGGAAATGAGGAAGGTGATTGGCAATAAAATCATCCCAATAGTTGGCAACTTCTTCGTCACTCATGTCGCCAGACATATTCACGAGATACTCTTCAAATCCATATTCGGCAAATACCCCTGCAAAACCTCGGTCGCAAACAAAAACGGGATTGTGCCCCATCTTCTTAAGCTCTTGGGCAATACCTACGCAGTTTAGTGCCGGCCCAAAGGCGGCCTCAGGAAAGAACGCGATAGTTTTTGCAGTGGTCATAGTTAGCAGCCTCCCAGGCAGAGTAATCCATTTCTTTTATAGCAATAGCATGCAACTATAATTAGTTCAACAAACTATTATTTGAGTAATGCAAATAATTTACCAAAGCGGTAAAAATGTGATCATTTTAACGGTAAGCTCTAAAAACTCTAAAAATATGCTTGAAATATGGTTATTTATAGTACAGGGTAATATTTAGTTTCTTGTAATAAAAACAAAATAGAGAAACAGTTAGTCGGGAGGATGTAGGTGCCCAATGTGTTTCGACGGAATGAACTAAGGGGAAAAAATGAGTGCGACTTTCAGCAAAACACGCACGTTACTCGCCACCGCAATCGCAGCGGTAGTTGGCCTTCCAGGCTTGGCTCAGGCTCAGGTGATGGAAGAAGTAGTAGTGACGGCGCAAAAGCGCGAACAGAACCTACAGGACGTAGGCGTATCGGTTTCAGCGTTTACCGGTGAACAAACAAAAGCATTAGGCTGGGATAGCAGCGAAGACATCGCAGCGCAAACACCAGGTCTTATTGCGACCTCATTTTCAGGAGATTCGTCTGTCTCTATTTTCACGCTCCGTGGCGTGGGCCAGAACGACTTCGCGGATCACCAAGAGGCACCAAGCGCGATGTACGTGGACGGCGTTTATATTTCTGCAACGGGTGCAGCAGGCGCACAGATGTTCGACGTTGATCGCGTGGAAGTGCTTCGTGGGCCTCAGGGAACGCTATTCGGTCGAAATGCGACCGGCGGCCTAGTCCACATCATTAATAACAAGCCAACAGATGAGTTTGAAGCCTACATTAATGCTACCGTGGCTAGCTATAATCAGCGTCGTGTTGAAATGGCGGTGAGTGGCGGTATTACGGATTCTGTGATGGGGCGTTTCAGTCTTCTCAAGGATGACGCTGACGGCTACTTCGACAACTTGTCCGGCGAAGATGCCCGTAACCGAGATTTGCTGAGTATGCGTGGTCAACTTGCCGTAGAGTTTGATGACGATATCCGTCTTGATCTCAGTGCCTGGTCTAACGTAGTGGATCGCAATGTTGCTGGTGCCTACGATTTCCGCCCCGCGTATAAAGAAGTGGGTGACATTGATACCGACTGGCAGGGTACGCCTGATGAGTCTCCAGCTCCAAATCAGGGGTTCCAAAACCCAACGGGCGTTATTGATAAGGATGCGAAAGGCTACACCGCAACTTTGAGCGTTGATTTTGAGTCAATGACCTTTACCTCGATCACCGATTATCAGAATTTGGAAAAGTACTATCTTGAGGACTCCGACGGGAACTCAGATCGCACTTTGGAATATTGGTCGGATCAAGATACCAGCCAGTTCTCGCAAGAGCTTCGTCTAAACGGCAGTAACGAAACGCTAAGCTGGACCACCGGTCTCTATTTCCTAAATATCGATGGCGAGTATGCGTCGAATATTGACATGCCAACCTTCGGCGGTGCGACAACCAATGATTTTACCCTTGAGACAACGTCTTGGTCGGCGTTTGGTCAGGTTGAATATAATCTAACGGACGCCTTGGCGTTAACCGTTGGCGGCCGCTACGTGGTAGATGAAAAAGACTTCGTTCTAGATAGCTACTGTACGCCATCTGCGTTAGGCGCACCGGGCGCGGTGATGCCACCTTGGGGCGCGATTAACGATTGTAGCGGTTTCACTTCAGGTGATCCGAATAATCCGATTGTGGCAGAAATTCCGAATCCCGTAGCGCTTGATCGATCAGATTCAGACTTCTCGGGTAAGGTCCAGTTAGATTATCGCTTGAGCGATGACACCTTGCTCTACGCCGGCGTAAGCCGAGGCATGAAAGGTGGTGGTTTCACCGCGCCGCTGGACGGTTTCTTGCCGGTCTCTGAGTTGAGCTTCGAGCCCGAAATCCTGACCAGCTATGAGGCGGGTTTCAAGTCACGCTTATTTGACGGTGCCGGTCGTTTGAATGCGAGTATCTTCAGCTATGACTACTCGGACTATCAAGCGTTTGTATTCCAAGGCTTGACTTCGGTGGTGAAGAATCATGATGCGTCAATTACCGGTGGTGAAATTGAATTCTATATTTCACCGGCTGAAGGTTGGGATGTATCACTGGGTACCGCTTTCCTTGATGCGCGTGTTCACGATGTTGAGCTAACGCCAGGCGGCGGTGACTATGCCGATCAGGATATGATTACTGCTCCGGATCTAACGGCCAACTGGTTAGTACGCAAGTCATTCTCAATGAATAATGGCGAGTTGGCTTTCCAAGTAGATGGTAGCTATACCGGCGAGCAGCAGTTTAATACTACCAATTCGGCGCTCACTCATGCCGATGCGTATACACTCTGGAACGCCCGTGCAAGCTATGTTCGTGAGAGCGGAAGTAATTCTTGGGAAGTGGCGGCGTTTGCTAAAAACTTCGGTAATGAAGAGTATTTAACCTACGCCTTCGACCTTGGCGAGTTCTTTGGTTATACCCTTCAGGTGTATGGACCGCCACGTTGGGTAGGTGTTGAGTTGCAATACAGCTTTAATTAAGCACAATAGTACCCTAAGTTATGCCGCACCTCGGTGCGGCTTTTTTTGCAGTATGGAAGAGTTATGTCAGAAGCTATTATGATGGAAAAACCAGCTACCTTGAGCCGTGATGATCTGCGTCAGGATTTCTTAGATCAAAGCCCATGGTCAACATGGAATGTTGAGGCCTTAAAGGCCGATGCATCGTTCCGTTGTTACTTTCGACTTACCAGTGGTAACAGTAGCGTACTACTGATGGATGCTCCTCCAGCTACCGAAGATCTCGATGCCTATATTCGCATTGCTAGTTACTTAAGCGAATGTGGTCTGCGTGCCCCTCGAGTACTCGCCCAAGATTTGAATCATGGCTTCGCTGTGATTGAAGATTTTGGCTTTAATACCTACACCGTATTACTCGATAAAGGCGTGCCAGCGGAGCCTCTTTATACGCTAGCCGTAGACTCGTTAATTCAGTTGCACAAAGCTTACGGCAAGACCAATATTGATGTGCCTCGCTACGATGCGGGCTTCTATGATGATGAAGCGGCATTATTCGTAGATTGGTACATGCCGGCGAGGCTGGGACGAAAGCTCTCAACCTCCGAGCGTGATGATTTTCTTGCTCGCTTCGCCAGTCTTATTAACAGCGTAAACACAAAGGATGAATGCCTCGTATTGCGCGACTATCACGTGGATAATCTAATGTTGGTTGACGGCGCCGAAGGCGTGAACGCCTGCGGCCAGTTGGACTTCCAAGATGCACTAATCGGATCGCGTTCTTACGATTTGGTGTCCCTATTAGAAGATGCACGCCGCGATGTTTGCCCGGAGATGACCGAGCGTCTGCTTGAGCACTATCTTGCTGAGATGCCATCAACGGATCGGGCTAGCTTTCTTCGTGACTACCGCGTGCTGAGCGCTCATCGCCACGCCAAGGTGATTGGTATTTTTGTTCGCTTGTGTGTTCGTGACAATAAAGCGCATTACCTCAGCTATTTGCCTCATGTTCAGCAGCTTTTCGAACGGTCATTACAGTCACCACACTTGGCTCCCATAGCACAATGGATTACAGCGCATCATCCCGATGCCATAACCAAACCGTTGGTCTTTGACGCGCAAGCACTCAGAGAACTCCTAGTCTAAGGATAGAAACATGATTAATCTTAATAAGTACTCGACCTGTTATTACCGGTCGGGAGAGTTCGCTCGCTCTGAATCCGAGCTAACGCTGCCAGTAATAAACCCCTTTGATCAAGCGCAACTAGCTGAGATCGCGAGCTGTACCCAGGAAGAAGTCGATGGCGTCATCGAGGAGGCCAATGTTGCCCAGCGGGTCTGGGCGAAGGTAGACGCCAAAACTCGCTCCGCTTATTTACACCAAATTGCTGACGCCATTGAGCAAGCTGATCACCGAGAGGTTGCGGAAGCGATGGTGCTGGAAATGGGCAAGCCTTATCCCGAAGCACTGGGTGAAATTGCCAATATACCTGGAGCATTTCGCTATTTAGCCGAGATGGCGCGTGACGAGGGTGGTTACATAGCCGGTACTACTCAGGCTGGCTCTTTTCAGTACTGTCGTTATGAACCGCTAGGCGTTTCGGTTCATATTATGCCGTTTAATTTCCCGCTATTACTGATGGCTTGGACCGTTGCCGCGTCCCTTGCTAGTGGTAATGCCGTCATTATTAAGCCATCGGAGGCCACCTCTATTTGTACACTGCTGTTCATGAAGCATTTCGAACAGCTGCCAAAGGGGCTAGTGCATTGCGTAACAGGTAATCATACGGTTGGTAACCAACTGGTGTCATCGAACAAGACGCATGCTGTTGCTTTCACTGGCTCGGTAGCGGTTGGCAAGATGGTAAATGTCGCCTGCGCTGAGCAGATGAAACCTGCTGTGATTGAAGCAGGTGGTAACGATGCGTTTATTGTCTCAGCTTCGGCGCCGATTAAAATGGCGGCAGCGGCGGCGGTAACAGCGGCCTTCCATTTAAGTGGTCAGGTATGTACTTCGGCGGAACGTTTCTTTGTGGCTGAATCAGTTCACGACGAGTTCGTTGCCGAGTTCGTTGCGCTGACTAAACAGTTGCGCTTAGGTAGTGGTTTTGATCGTGCTGAACTCGGACCAGTCGTCAACAAGGCGGCGCAGCAGCGTATCCTTAAGCTAATCGGACAAGCACAGGAAGAAGGCGCGACGCTAGCGTTGGGCGGTGGTATTCCAGAGGGTCTTGGTGACGGCGCTTTCGTAGAACCAACAATTTTAACCAATGTGTCGCCGCAGATGCAGGTCATGAATTCAGAAGTGTTCGGCCCTGTGGCGGCGATTTGTAAGGTGGCAGATGTGGCGCAAGCGATTGAACT
Organism: Umboniibacter marinipuniceus; assembly: GCF_003688415.1. Taxonomy (NCBI): domain Bacteria; kingdom Pseudomonadati; phylum Pseudomonadota; class Gammaproteobacteria; order Cellvibrionales; family Cellvibrionaceae; genus Umboniibacter; species Umboniibacter marinipuniceus. The sequence continues at coordinate 18,452 of NZ_REFJ01000007.1, read as the reverse complement.
TGCTAACAACTCAGACTTTGGTCTAGGCGCGTCCATTATCACGACCGATATGCGCGAAGCGCAAATGGCGAGTGAAGAGCTTGTTTCAGGGATGGTATGGATTAATAATCCACTTATCGACAACGACGCGCTGCCGTTTGGCGGCCGTAAACTGTCTGGTGTTGGGCGCGAACTTGGGAGGGAAGGCTTGAATACCTTCCGAGCGAGTAAAATGGTCATTCAGGATGCCGATCCAGTTATTCAAGACTGGTGGTATCCGTACAGTGATGATGCATTTTATCCACATGGAAACGATTGATCGCTTAAAATACCCCGTATCGTTGTGAGCGCCACAACGATACGGTCCGTTTCTTCAAGCTTGTGAGCGGGTTACTCAAAGTAGCGAACGTCCACGACTCGGTCATTTTCGATCACGGCCATTTTAACGTATTCGGCTTGGCCGCCCGAGCTGATTCCGATGCCTGTAGAGGTTCTGGTTGAACCACCACCTGTTCCTACCCCAAAGCCAATACCAACTTGCGGCTTATGGCTGGTGTAACCCCAGACGATGCGTTCTCCACCTTCGTAAACTTCGCGTGATACTCGATCAGCTTTGCCCCAGGCCATTTCCACCTGTTCTAGGGTGAACCCCGGTTTAATTTCACCGGCTTGAATTGCTGCTTGAACATCCGCTGGGTAGGCATCATACGCGGCTTGATTGGCGGATATTCTATTCGCCGGAGTGCTGCTACAGGCAACCAGCAGAAGTGCGAATGCGGTAATGATAAGTCGTTTCATGATAAGAGCCCCGATGAGTGTCTTAAATAGGTTTAGTTCAGAAGTTCGCACTGATCAACTTTCTGTCTTCATTGCGAACGGGTTTTGTTGTGATACTTACAAGCCGCCAAGCCGCCAAGCCGCCAAGCCGCCAAGCCGCCAAGCCGCCAAGCCGCCAAGCCGCCAAGCCGCCCAGTCGCCAAGCCGCCAAGCCGCCAAGCCGCCCAGTCGCTATGCTGCTTTCGAGAAAATTTGCTTAGCGAGCTTCAAAGATTGACGACCTCCAAGCTGAATGGCGCAAAGCACACCGCCCATCATGGCTCCTACTACTCCGCAGGTCATCACATCCTGCCCCGAAAGGTACAGCCCTTTGATAGGGGTCTTCGGACGAAGCCATGATTGATCAAAGCGTTCGGGGTCATGGTTTAGTCCGTAGATTTGGCCTTGCTCATAACGGCAGAAGTAGTCCGTTGAAAGCGTGGTAGACAGTTCATAGTAATCAATTTTCCCGCGCAGATGTGGCAGCTGAGCATAGAGTTGTTCAAGTAAACGCTGGGCAATAGATTCCTTGAGTGCTTCGTAGTCTTCACCGCGGTTGCCCCATGGTTTATCCGCCCAGGGCGCAAACGTCTCGTGCAAACCCGGGGCGACAATTTCAATGGTCGCTTTTCCTGGATAGCGGTTGAGGAAGTCTGGATCCTTTGCTGAGGGGAAGGAAATATAGACTAATGGGTGAGTACTTTCTGGGTCCTTCATAAATTCGTCGACGTGGGCCTCAAAGCGTTCACTAGGATAGAGCCAAAGGTTCGTCTTAGGGAGTTCAAGTTGCTCCGCCGTTTCGGCTAAACCAATGTAGAGACAAACGCTTGCCATAGATGGCTTCACGTGAGTCATGTTGGCAATCACATCGGCGGGCACCACCTCGGGCTTCAGTAATTTCTGATAGGTATTAATGACCCCTGCAGCGCTCACAACGGTGTTGCAGTTAATGACGTGTCCATCTGCCATGCGAACGCCGCTGACACGGTTAGCGGTAACTAAAATTTCTTCCACCGAAGCATAGGTGAATACGTTACCGCCAGACTTCTCAATCGTAGGTATAATTTCAGTGGCCATCACTGCTGAGCCGCCAACTGGGTAGTAGCCGCCGTTGATGTAGTGATGGGCAATCATTGAGTGGATGACGAAGCTCGATTGAGCTGGGGGTAGTCCGCAATCACCCCATTGTCCTGCTAGAACGGCAATAAGCTTCTGGTTAGTGGTTAAGCTCTCAAGCACTTCGCGAGTAGGTCGATTCAAGTCTTTATCAATCCTGCTAGACAGGATGGGACGGGTTATCTTCAGAAGCCATACTGGTAGCAGTTTGGCGATGGAGTAGAGTTTAACCGCTCTACGGACGCGGTAAAGGTAGTCAATGTATCGGTCAATCGCATCTTCTTCGTCGGGGAAGTCCTGCTTAAGTGATTGAATATATGCTTCTTTACCAGCAACCAAGTCATAGGATTCGTCGCCGAGGAAGATTCGGTCAAAGGTGCTATCCATAGGCGCCCACTTAATCCTACCTTCGCTAATGTAATCGAAGGCTCGACGCCCCATCGTGTTCTCGGTGCCCATGTCACCAATGTAATGGACGCCAACATCCCATTCGTAGCCATTTCGCTGATAGGTATGGGTTAATCCACCGGCCGTATAGTGTTGCTCTAGGACGCAGACCCTTTTGCCCATCTTTGCCAAGCACGCGGCGGTTGTCAGGCCACCAATGCCCGATCCAATAACCACGACATCATACGAATCTTTCAATCGATTAGCGCGGTATCTTCCGCCAACACGAATAGAGCTTGGGGTAAGGGCCATGATTATTCCTTATTATAATTTTATCTCAGTGTAGCGAACTCGTCGTTGGCGGTGCAAACTAAACTGGCACTTCTCTGTGATCTGGACCAAGCTTGGATCTAATGTAAGTTAGCGTGAGAGGTGGCGGAGCCTTGAATATAATGAAGCTGAGATCAATATGGATACTTACGCTGAGCCTAGCGGTGATGGCGTGTACCTTTATTGCCCCAGCTAAGGCGCCAATCGATACGGTAGTTTATAGCGATCCCGATGAGAGCGATACGCTTATAGTGATGCTCCCTGGTGCCGCACAATGGGTAGAGGAGTATGAGGAGCGCGGTTTAGTGCGTCTGATTGAGGACTGCAATGCTGAAATATCAGTAATTGGAGCTCAAGCGTATTTTGGTTACTATCGAACCAAGACGATAGTAACTCGTCTGCGAGAAGACATCATACTACCAGCTATCGCCGATGGTAAGACCAATATTTGGCTATTGGGGACCTCTATGGGAGGGGTCGGAACATTACTATATCGGGCTAAATATCCAGCAGAAATTAGCGGTATTATGGCGATGGCTCCCTATGTTGGCGACGAGGACGAGTTGACCGAATACCTCAACGCCGAGGCTGATGCTGGTGATAACAAAATGGCGATTATTTGGCGCGATTTAGAGCGAAGCGCAGCAAATCATCCCTCCATCGTATTGGGTTATGGCTCGGAGGATGGTTTGGGCTTTGGGATTCGGTGGTTAGCTTCGATGCTGCCATCTCAGCAAGTCCATCAGCGAAGCGGTGGTCATGACTGGGAAACTTGGATGGCTCTGTGGCCAGATATGCTTGAATCAGCCGGGTTGTGCACTCCTTAAAATCCTACTGTTTCGTGACAACGGTGCTAAAACGCGCTTTACTAGTATCTATTGCCGAGGCAATGGACTTAGGCCTACGACTTAAAGTCCTAAGTGCATCCCAACTATACGCTAAGACCCATAACAATAATAAGGAGTCTTTCATGACTGCACCCAAGTGGCTACTGCCCGTAGCAATCGTTGCGATTTTGTGGAATTTGATGGGGCTATTTGCCTTTGTTATCGATTTAATGATCACGCCAGAACTAATTGCGGCGTTACCTGAAGCTGACCAAGCCATCTACGAGGCTCGTCCCGGCTGGATGATAATTGGCACCGCACTTGCGGTAGTAGGCGGAACGCTAGGCTCCGTTGGTTTGGCAATGAAGAAGCTTTGGAGTGTTAAGCTCTTTGTAGCGTCACTCGTTGGGCTCGTTATTCAGGATGTCGCCTTAGTATTAATTGCGATGGAAGTGAACCTTGCGATGGCTGTAATCATCATGCAGTCAGTAGTAGCTATTGTAGCCATTGACCTTTGGTTCATTGCCCGTAAGGGCAGCAAAAAGGGTTGGCTAGTTTAGTAGTCGCTCGCGAGTAGTATAAAAAGGGGCGGTGATCACACCGCCCAAGCTCCGAGTCTTGCGGATTGAAAAAGGTGATGCTACCAGCTAAACCCAACTTCAAGTTCAAACTGGCTCATTGAAAGTTCTATCGTCTGCGTGGGGTCAAATAAGCTAGTTCCTTCTACTGACGACTCCGGGGCGTACATTAATGCTACGGAAAGGACTTGTTTATTGGCTAGTTGATGCGAGAGGCCAAGCGTGAAGTGCTGCTCAATGACACCCGGTGCCAAGATGTTCAACAGAACATCACCGCTGGAGATGGGCTGGTCAGCATGGCTGTAACCACCACGAAAAGTGGTATTATCCATACCCTCTGGCTGCCAAGTAACACCGAATTTCACCGCATCAACATCACTCCATCCAAAACCAAAACCATTCGCCCCGCCAGCGCAATTGCTAATATTCATGCCACCTTGTTGAGCTGTTGGGCAGTTGAAGACCAGTGAGGATGAATTACTAACTGAGGCAACGTCACTGTAAAACGTGCGCTCGCCATCTAAATGGATGCTCAGCTGCGAGGAGATGGCATAACTGGAGCCGATTTTGAAGGAAGCTGGGATGTCAAAGCTGCCTTGCTCGGCAAAAAGATCGCTGTATTTGTCAAACTCACTCATGGTGATCTTGCTTTGAAAGCTAGTGGCAAGCGATAGCGCCTCAGTAGCCTGCCAAATGACGCCAGCCTTTACACCGTACCCGTAACTGTAGTCACTGCCGTTGTTGGTCAAGTTGGCAGCTGGTATGGTGCCTCCACTCGTCGCAAAACTGGCAGTGTAAGGGCTGAATGCACCGAGGCCAGTTGCTTCAAATCGCTGAATAGCAACCACAGGCGAGACACCTAGTGTGACAGAATCCAGCTGAGCAGCGTAGGCCACCTCAATAAACATTTGGCTCAAATTGACGCCAGTATCACCGGAGCCAAAGGTGCCAGCATAGCTACCTACTCCTGCGGGTCCCGGACCATCTGGATCAAAGCTTGCACTGCCGTTGGTATAGTTGGTGTTCATCCCGCCACGGCCGTAGAGCGAAAAGGTGATAGCGCTATCTTCATTCAGGCGCCAGTTTTTGGCTACATAGGGAATGGCGAACCAATTGCTTTCGCTCTGAACAGTGCCTGGGGCTAAGGTGAAGGCACCGCCATTACCGTTCGCCAAGCTCGTTGAGGCGGTATATTCCCGGCGCGGAGAAAATAAGGCAATTCCTGCATTCCACTGACTATCGAGCAGCGCGCCTGCAGCGGGATTACTTGCCGCATCAATGGCCTGGGACGGTTGAGCGATACCCGCTCCGGCCTGTGCTTTGTTATGGGTACCAATTCCGTGGGTAAAGTAACCGTTGGTCGCATTAGCGCCTGCTGAAACAAGCAGGAGGGAGGCGGTAAGTGTTAAAGCTTTCATACAACTAGAGTCCGTTACATCAATACAATGGAACGATCTTATATTCCACTGGGGTATAAGAAAATGATTTGGATAGACCATTTGGAACTAAATCAAGAACTGTTTGTACTAATGGCCCGCCAGCCAAAAATCAAGGCTTAAGCTCAGGTTTCGTCTCAATGACTAACCTGAAAGGCGCAGATATTGACGGCACTGGCTAAATTCATTGACTCAATGGCCCCGCAACCGAGGATGGAGTAAGGCGAGGCCTCGAGTTGTGCTAGCAGAGTATGTGGTACTCCTCGAGCTTCATTGCCAAAAATAAAACACTGGTGGTCACTGAATGTTGATGAGCGAATATTGGTACCCTTAATGTCTAGGTAAGCCATTCGATCGAATCGGTCAGCAAGTGCTTCAACACTGACGTCGAACTCCATCGGTACGTGAAATATGGCTCCCATGCTGGCTCTGACAACTTTAGGGTTGTAGGGGTCAGCGCTGTTAGGGCTCATGATAAGCTTAAAGCCGCCAAACCAAGCTAACGAGCGCAGGATAGTTCCCAGATTGCCAGGGTCCTGTGGCTCGTAAAGGTAGATAGCTTTCAATGAGTGATCAGGGACTGCTTGCGGATTTGACCTGCTTGGGAGAGGAACTCGAGCGATAATGCCCTGTGGTGTTTTGGTGTCGGAAAACTGAATCATCCGAGCTTCAGATACCTCAACAACTTCAAAAACGCTCTCCCAATGGGCATATTTCTCTGTGACGTAAATGACAGTGCTGGAAAGTTGCGGTTGGTTTTTTGCGGCCTTCTGTAGCTCCAGAATTAAATGCTCACCTTCCACTAAGTAGTAGCCAAAGCTTTGACGATACTTCTTTTGCTTCAGTTTGCTTAAGTCATTTAACTTCATTTCGCAGGCATCCGTGTAAAAGTTAGCGTTACATATAGCGTTGAGTTGACTAGCTAGCAGTATAACAGCGCAGGCTTCGAATTTACTATTTTCAACGTTAGCGACGCAGCCCGATGTGTGGTCTCGAGATAGGCTACACTTCTTTGAGCACAAGTATGAGCACAAGTATGAGCACAAGTATGAGCACAAGTATGAGCGCTAGTGCATGAAAAGAGCGTTAAGAAGAGCCGTAACAGATTGATATAAGCAGCTTCCCGCTTTGATCAGCTAAGCATAGCTAGGTACAATGCGGCAAATCTATTAACGGATGAATGCCGATTCATCGTTCCAGCGAGTTGAGATAAAGAGATGGCCCGATCTAAGACCAGTGCAAAGTGGTTGCAAGAACACGTCAACGACCCCTACGTAAAGCAGGCACAGGTAGACGGCTATCGCTCGCGTGCGAGTTATAAATTGATAGAGATTAACAAGAAAGACAAGCTCATCAAGCCTGGCATGTTGGCCATTGACCTAGGGTCAGCACCAGGTGGCTGGTCACAAATCATGGCGCCATGGGTGGGGGCTAAAGGCAAGGTCATTGCCTCCGACATCCTGCCAATGGATACCTTGAATGATGTCGACTTTATTCAGGGTGATTTCACCGAAGATGACGTCTTCGAACAGATCATGGCAGTAATTGATGGTAGGCCAGTAGATGTTGTGGTGTCTGATATGGCGCCTAATCTAAGTGGTGTTAACGCCGCCGATCAATACTCCTCCATGTACTTGGTGGAGCTTGCCTTAGATATGGCACGCAAAGTACTCAAGCCCGGCGGAAGCTTCTGTGCGAAGGTCTTTCAAGGCGTTGGCTACGAGGAATACTTGAAAGACGTTCGGGAGTCATTCGATAAGGTACTAATACGCAAGCCAGCGGCATCAAGGCCTCGTTCTCGTGAAGTTTACCTGGTTGGCAAAGGGTTCAAAGGCTAATCCATGTTTACTAAAACCGATACTCGCCTAAATAAATACATTAGTGAAAGCGGGTTGTGCTCGCGTCGCGATGCAGACCGGTTTATTGAACAGGGCAACGTTTACATTAACGGTAAACGTGCAACGGTAGGAGATAGGGTCAGCGAGGGTGACCAAGTTCGTGTGAATGGGCAGATGATTGAGCCGCCCGAGCATGACGAATTTGTCTTAATTGCGCTGAATAAGCCCGTTGGCATCGTAAGCACTACCGATAGTGACGATCGCAATAATATTGTTGATTTCGTCCGTCACAGTACACGAATTTTCCCTATTGGCCGTCTTGATAAAGATTCAGAGGGGCTAATCTTTCTGACCTCCAACGGCGATCTTGTGAATAAAATCCTTCGAGCGGGAAATAACCACGAGAAGGAATATATCGTTACCGTTCATAAGCCGGTGACGGACAAATTCATTGAAGGGCTGGCGAACGGCGTTCCCATTCTGGGAGAGGTCACTAAGAAGTGTAAGGTGACGAAAGAAAGCGCTAATAGTTTCCGTATCACCCTGGTCCAAGGCCTAAACCGTCAGATCCGCAGGATGGCTGAATACTTCGGTTACGAAGTGGTGAAGCTGCAGCGTGTGCGAATCATGCACGTCAACCTGAAGGGCTTGCCTGTAGGTGAATGGCGTGACTTTAGTCAGAAAGAACTCGAGCTACTCTCGAAGGCTATCGAGCACTCCTCGAGTGAGGCTCAGCCGGGCAAAAAGAGCCGTGCAAAGGGAGGCCGTGCTGCCAATCGATCTAGAGCGGGGGAGCATGTTGCAAGAAAGAGCGCATCGTCGAAGCGAGGCGGAGGTGCAAAGGGCAAAGCATCTACGCGAGCAGGAGCCGACGCACGAACCCATCGCAGCGGATCGCAGACCACGAAGGCGAGCGGTAAGTCCGCTTCAGGAAAAACCGCTGGAAGTCGTGGCAATGTTAACCGGTCCGCCGGCGGTCGAGGAGCTAGTCCGTCTCGGGCAGGCGCCTCGGCGCGTGGAGCGGGTTCGGGTCGCAGTGCGCCAAAAGGGCGTGCTGGTGGTGCTCGACCAGGAAAGTCTGGGCGCCGTTAACGCAAGCCAGCGCGGTGGCGCGCTCCGCTGCCTACCGTATTGCCAACTTCATTGAGCTTTCTCAGCTCGTATTCCTCATAATGTATGCGAATCACCTAAGCAACTAACGATAACTGCTCACTTGTTCAACGGTGCTGCTATCCGTATAGTGGCGCCACATTTATTTTTGGTTTCGCCACAAATCGATTTTGTTGGTGCTCACCTACAAGGAACTCCCTTTGATTACTACCGCAAACATCACCATGCAGTTTGGTGCCAAACCGTTATTTGAAAATATCTCAGCGAAATTTGGCAATGGCAATCGCTATGGTCTTATTGGTGCCAATGGTTGCGGGAAATCCACCTTCATGAAGATTCTGAGCGGCGAGCTCGCGCCCAGCGCCGGAAACGTCTCATTTGAACCAGGCTGCACCTTAGGGGTGCTAAGTCAGGATCAGTTTGCCTACGAATCATTCAGTGTGGTTGACGCCGTTATTCAAGGTGATGCTGAGCTGTGGAAAGTTAAGAGCGAGCGCGATCGTATCTACTCCCTTCCCGAAATGAGTGAAGAAGAGGGAATGCTGGTGGCCGACCTTGAAACACAATTCATGGAACTTGACGGCTATAGCGCAGAGAGTCGCGCCGGTGAGATTCTTATCCAAGCGGGTATTGAGGAAAGTTATCATTTCGGCCCAATGAGCGAAGTCGCTCCGGGACTAAAGGTGCGTGTTCTTTTAGCTCAGGCGCTCTTTGCAGATCCAGACGTGCTACTACTTGATGAGCCAACCAACAACTTGGATATTCATACCATTGGTTGGCTATCTAACGTGTTAAATGAGCGTAAGTGCACCATGATTATTATCTCGCACGATCGGCACTTTTTGAATTCGGTATGTACCCACATGGCGGATATCGATTACGGTGAACTTCGCGTCTATCCGGGTAACTATGATGCCTTTATGGAAGCGTCAACCATGAAGCGCCAGCAGATGTATGCGGATAACGCTAAGAAATCAGCTGAAATCGCCGAGCTAAAGGCATTTGTCGCGCGATTCAGCGCAAACGCGTCGAAAGCGAAGCAGGCGACGTCGCGTGCTAAGAAAATTGATAAGATTCAGTTAGAAGATATCAAGCCGTCGAGTCGCCAAACGCCGTTTATTCGTTTCGAACAGCACAAAAAACTACACCGACTAGCACTGGAACTTGAGAATGTAGGGCATGGCTACGAAGAAGGACTGTTGTTTTCAAAAGGTAGTGCGATCATTGAAGCTGGAGCAAAAATCGCGGTAATTGGAGAAAACGGAGCCGGTAAAACTACGCTGCTTCGCTGTTTGATGGGCGAGCTTAGTCCGCAACAGGGTACCGTTAAGTGGGCAGAAAACGCGGAAATTGGTTATGTTCCTCAGGATGTTACTGAGCACTTTAGTAACGACTTGACGCTATTTGAATGGATGTCGCAATGGCGTACGCCGAAGCATGATGATCTTGCGGTAAGAGCCATGCTAGGTCGTTTGCTCTTTAGTTCTGACGACATTAACAAAAAGGTTTCCGTCTGTTCTGGTGGTGAAAAAAACCGTCTGCTATTCGGCAAGATGATGATGTTAGACATCAATGTACTGATCATGGATGAGCCAACTAACCACTTAGATATGGAGTCCATCGAAGCGCTGAATATGGGCCTGCTAGGGTTTGAAGGAACCTTAGTGTTTGTGAGCCATGACCGAGAATTTGTTTCTAGCTTGGCTACGCGGATCATTGAAATCAAAGATCACTCTGTGGTGGATTTTCAAGGTACTTATGACGAGTACTTATCAAGTCAGAACGCCGAGTTTTAAGAAAGTCTGAGCTTGGCGGGCATCTAGTCCAAATTACGTGACTAGCATTGAGTAAACCGTATCAATCTAGGCAGCATTCGTTGCCTAGATTGATTTCAAGAGCCGTTGGCTGTTACACCAGACTCTTCAACTGCTCACGATTAAATCCGACGATTTCATCGAAGCGACCATCACGCAGCTTTGTTGCCCATTCTGGATCCGCAATAAGCGCTCTACCTACGGCCACGGCATCAAACTCTCCCGCGTCCAAGCGCTCACACAGTTCATCAACTCCGTGTGTCTCGGCGGTTGAATCGTTTTCTATCATATACTCTAAGAAGTCTGAGTTGAGGCCAACACTTCCTACAGTGATCACTGGAACGTCCACTAATTTCTTCGCCCAGCCGGCCAGGTTAAGATTGGATCCTTCAAACTCTTCCACCCAAAAACGGCGAGTGCTGCAGTGAAGAATATCAGCCCCGGCATCAACAAGTCCCTGAAGGAAAGCTTGGAGTTCTTCTGGCGTCTCGCATAGACGAGCGGTGTAATCTTGTTGTTTCCACTGTGACCAGCGGAAGATAATTGGGAATTCTGGACCTACCGCAACACGGCATGCGGCAATCACTTCGCGAGCGAACTTAGAGCGTGCCTCCAAGTCACCGCCGTAGCTGTCGGTTCGTTTGTTGCTGCCAGCCCAGAAGAACTGGTCAATCAAATAACCATGTGCGCCATGTAGTTCAATCGCATCAAACCCCAATGACTTAGCATCAGCCGCCGCTTGAGCGAACGCCGACACAACTTCATTGATATCTTCCTGTGACATGCCTTTGATAATAATTTCGCCATCTTTTTCAACTTGGGAAGGCCCATATGCCGGCGCTTCTGGAACCGGCTCTACGCCTTTGCGGCGAACATTACCCACATGCCAAAGCTGAGGAGCAATTTTCCCGCCGGCAGCATGCACCGCATCAACAACCTCCTTCCAGCCGTCGAGGCCCTGGCCGTAAAAATGCGGCACATTCGGATACCCATTGGCACCTTCATGATTCACTACGGTTCCCTCGGTAATGATTAGGCCTACCTCATTTTCAGCACGCCGACGGTAGTAATCGATCACCAGCTGGTTGGGAACACCGCCCGGTGAGAAGCTACGGGTCATAGGTGCCATAACAATGGCGTTTTTTAGGGCGAGCGGTCCAAGTTGAACCGGCTTAAATAGTGAAGTACTTGAAGACATTGTGATTCCTTAGATTCATCTCATCATGATGACGAAGCATTCTACATGTTCTGCAAAAAAATTGGCTTAGTCTATTACCGAAGGGTATGTCGTGCTTGTCTATTTATCCGACGCACCTAGACTAACTAGGTAAAAATATTGTTGATCTGTCCTTTTGCCTATACTTTATTCGGTAAATATATATTTCATTAGAATAAAAAGAAGGTGAAGTGATGAGTAATAATCTATCAGCAATGAAGAGTCTCTCCCCGCTGCGTAAGACCAGCGATGCTCAAAATGCACTCGAGTTAGCGAAAGAGCAGTTGCAGCATTTTGGTATTAATCCGGAGAGTGAGTACGGTGAAGCGTTGATCGCTACCACCAATCATCTCTATCAGGCTCAGGGAAATCTTCAATCCCTTTGGGATGTCACGTCGGCAACTTTACCAACGCTCGATCAGAGTGATCGTATTCGCTATTTCAATGCGAAAAAATTCCTCGCCTTTCAGATGGCAAAACTGCTGGACAACCTACAGAATCCGTTTCGATCAGTTTATCAGCAGTTCGATTTCGGGCCCGCTACTCAGCTATCGAAGGGTAGCTATCCCATCTTCGACAATGTCCCCGCCCTGTTCTCCGCGACACCAGTGGTTGTTAAGACGGCTACCTACATTTATGCCTGTACAGAGTGGGTAGATGATGCTTTCACTGGCCGAGAGCCAACACATCAGATCTACAGTCGTTTACTGAATCCAACTTCAATCGCGCTTGCCAATGCCATTGTGGATTTGGAGGCTGGTCCCTACACGCAGGAATATCTAGCGTGGAACTATAATTCTGGCATGGCGGCGATTGATGGTGTTTTGAGTAATAAGTTGCGACTTGGCGACGTACTGATTGTTTCGCGTAACGTTTACGGTGGTGTTCATCAACTCCTTGTGGATTACTTCGCTCAACGACAACGGCTAGATATTCAAATTGAGTGGTTTGATGAGCTAGACGCGAGGAGCTTCGAAGCCTTTATCCTTGATGTTAAAGCCCGTCACGCAGATCGCTTGCAGCAAGCGAAGCTGCATGTCTATCTGGAGTCGCCCTGTAACCCACACGGGATGGTGTTAGATGTGCCCACTATCTGCGCAATTTCGCACCGCGAGGGCAGTTGCGTCATACTAGATTCAACGCTAGCGACCCCATTCTTGCATCAGCCTCTGCAGCGAGCGAATCCAGTTGAGCGGCCTGATTATGTGGTCCACAGCTATACCAAAGATCTATCAGGTGGCGGTTCTACCACGGCGGGAGTGGTTATCGGTAAGATTGAGACGATGTTTATGCCGAAGGGTGAGACCATTAATGGCGTGCACTGGTCGGATACCATGTTCTGGGATGTCTATTATATTAAGGGCGCGTTCCTTGATGCGGACAAAGCGTCCGAGGTCATGAATGGAATGAAAACGCTGGAGCAACGAATGCTGCACAAGGGCATTGCTACCCGAGTATTTACTACGTTCTTAGCGTCAAATCCAATGGTAAGAGTGAATGCAAACGCCGTGCCGACGCATCCGAATCACCAACAACTTTTGGATAGTCATTATCTAGGTTTGCCATCGCCGCTGTTTACCGTAGATTTTGAAAACGCGGGCATTGAAGTAGCTGCGTTTAAACGCTTTTTCGATGCCTTAGAGCCGTGCTTTAGCCACCAGGTGAGTATTGGCCAAACAAACACGTTAGTGCTTTGCCCCGCGCTAACTTCGCATTCTGAGCTCTCAGGCGGTGCATTGAGTGATGCGAATATTTACCCCACGACCATTCGTATCTCGATGGGAACTGAGGATGTTCGTGAGTTGATGGCGCACTTCTACTTAGCAGCGAAGATTCACATTGACCCATTATGTGCGGGATTTAGTAGTGGCTTTGATATCGATAATATGGACGCCTTGCTACTCGCTGAGACAAAACGTGTGTACGAGCAACATGTAGCGGCAGGAAAATCCCTGAGAAAACGGTTAGCATAGGTCTTTTAATTTGAGGAATAATAAGATGAGCGCCTTGGATGCGGTAGATGGCAAAATCTTGAAGTTACTCGGCGGTGACGGCAGGATGACCAACAAGCAACTAGCTGCTGAATTGGGTGTAGCCCCGTCTACCGCCCTAGAGCGCGTAAAGCGGCTAGAGCAAAGCGGTGTGATCACCGGCTATCGCTGCGAGGTCGATCCACACAAGCTAGGTGCTCACCTTCAGGTCTTAGTTTCAATACTGTTAAATCATCATACTCGCGACTCGGTCATGAGCTTCCTGAGTTTTCTTAATGACCATGAGGAAGTGCTGACGAGCTTCCATACCGGCGGTGATTACGACGTGGTAGCGCATGTTGCGCTTGCCGACACGTCGCAATTACGAGAGTGGATTTTCGATACGCTCACTAATCATCCGGAAGTGAAGGGCGTGCAAACAGCGGTGGTGTTTGGTTGAGGGCGGGCGCAACTCGGCAGATACGAAGCGCCGTGAGCCTGAGGCTATGTACCTAGTGCTTTGAGTGACGGTAGTGGGTAAGCTTATTTCAAGCAATATTAGCTAGCCAGAATTAGTTGCCATACGCCGTCCGTAATTTGGTATTCTATTGAATGCGTCAGTTTAGCAAGTTAGTCTTGATGAGCCAGGTGCCTGCGAGGAGTTTACAAGTTGGGGGGGAGCGTTAGCTTGCCGAGTAAATAGCTGGTGGATTGCTATATCTTTTAAAAAAATGAGTAAACAAAAAGGATTATCATATGAACAAATTAACAGTTTCCCTCGCTACGCTACTCGTTTTGGGGGGGTGTAGTGAGAGTGAGCAAATAGAGACTCTTGCCTCAAATGCTCAAGTAGATAGTGCGCATTACCATAGTATGGGTAAATCACCCTCCGAGTTCACTCGGGACATTCAAGCCCAACACCGCGCACTGCTGCCTTTTGCGGATACTCGCGACATCGAAGAAAATACGCGGGGCTTTCTTGCAGCGCCTGATTATCGCCAAATCATGAATGATAAAGGCGGAGTTGCGTGGGACATGGGTAAGTATGATTTCCTCCTCGAAGAGGGGCAGGAATTCGACAGTATTCACCCATCACTTCAGCGCCAAGCTATTTTAAATATGGCCTACGGTTTGTATGAGGTTATGCCCGACAAGATCTATCAGGTTCGGGGGTTCGATCTGGCGAACATCACCTTCATCAAGAGCGACACCGGTTGGATTGTTTTCGATCCACTTACTGCTGAGGAAACGGCACGAGCCGCATTGCAATTTATTAATGAGCAGCTGGGTGAACGTCCGGTTGTAGCCGTAGTTTACTCCCATTCTCACATCGACCACTTTGCTGGCGTCAAGGGTGTTGCGACGGTAGCGGATGTGAACGCAGGAAAAACTGAGATTATTGCACCTTCGGGCTTTATGACTCACGCAGTTGCTGAAAACGTCTACGCTGGCACTGCAATGATGCGCCGCTCCAATTATCAGTATGGTCAGGTCCTTCCCGCCAGCCCATTTGGTCATGTGGATTCCTCAATTGGAAAAAACGCGGCATCAGGCAACCCTACGCTGATTCCACCAACTATCACCATCAGTGACAACATTGAAGAACTCGAGATTGATGGGGTAAAGATGGTATTCCAAAACACCCCTGGCACTGAAGCTCCGTCAGAGATGAATACCTATTTTCCTGAATGGAACGCGTTTTGGGCAGCTGAGAACATTACCGCTACAATTCATAACATCTACACGCTACGAGGCGCGCTTGTGCGAGATGCGCTGGCTTGGTCACAGGAAATTAACCGCGCTATCTATCTATTCGGCGGTGAGGTAGACGTGATGTTCGCTTCGCATAGCTGGCCTCGTTGGGGTAATGAGCGAATATTAGAGGTGATGAGAGCGCAGCGCGATATGTACGCTCATTTGAATAACCAGGTGTTACACCTTGCCAATAGCGGTGTAACCATTAATGAGATACACAACGTTTACAAGGTGCCAACTTCGTTGCAGCAACAGTGGGCAACCCGCTTCTATCACGGTTCCGAATTCCACAACTCGCGCGCGGTGATCAACCGCTACTTGGGTTACTGGGATGCCAACCCTGCAACATTGACTCCCCTCTCTCCAGCGGACTCTGCACCATTGTATGTTGAGATGATGGGTGGCTCGGCCAATATCATCAACAAGGGGCAAGAGCTCTATAACAATGGTGAGTATCTCTTGGGGATGGAAATTCTAAATAAGCTCGTTTATGCAGAACCTAACAACCAGCCCGCCAAGAATCTACTAGCGGATACCTTTGAGCAATTGGGTTATCAATACGAAAGTCCCAGCGTCCGAAACTCATACTTGGCCGCGGCTAAAGAGCTTCGAGATGGAATTCAGCCAGCAGCCACATCGAAGTCGTCGGGACCTGATTTGATTCAAGCAATGTCTACACAGATGTTCCTAGAGTTTTTAGCGATTCGTCTTGACTCGGAAAAGGCCGAAGACCTTTCATTCACCATGAACTTCTCAACCCCTGATAACGGCGAAATGTTTGTTCTGGAGCTAAGTAATGCAACACTAACTATCATCGAAGGGTTTGCTGCGGATAACGTTGATCTTGATTTAACCGTCCAGCGCTCTGAGCTTGAGAAAGTTATGATGGGAGTGGAATCATTTCAGTCGTTGATTGAAGATGGCCGAGCCACCTACACTGGAGACTTATCCATTTTGACTAAACTGGCTGAACGCATGGTCGATTTCGATCCTTATTTTGAAATCATGCCAGGCACTAAAGGAGCAGGGTACCCAGGTCAGGGCGACGACAGCAGCAACGATTACGAACACGAGGTTATGTTGCCTGCCAGTGAATAAAGTAACGGCGACACTGCTGTAAATGAAGTAGGTCAATCAGTTTATGGTTGGCCTATTTTTTTGTGTTTCATAAAATAATTGGCGCCAAAGTGATGGCGTCGAGATAGGGATTTCGCGATTGAAGAATTGAGGGTAGTGCGGATAGTCGCCACCAAATCTCTTCGGATCTACACAGATAGCTAGTTAGAAGTTTTTACGGAAAATCACGAAATTAGAAGGGTGTAATTGGCCCGCTCGGCGCGATTCGAACGCGCGACCTACGCCTTCGGAGGGCGTCACTCTATCCAGCTGAGCTACGAGCGGGTAATTTCGCTTCAGTGAAATTGATCGTCGAGTAAATTTGTAAAATCAGCTTCGAAGCGCCGGCGATTATCGCTGACAACGACCGAGCTGTCCACCCGAAGTTGGCAATTAGTGTTGTACTTAAAGGGGCGAGTTTACGCTCGAACACCGGTTGAAAATCACTGTGCTCTATTGATTAGGTCTTAATTTTCTTACACTCTTTCCCTAATACTAAAAAGATTAAGCACACCTAAAGGGTAATCATCATGTTTCTGCGAGCTACGAGCGTCCTGCTTTTATTCATAATACATTCGGTTTCCGTAGCGTCACCTCTTGGTTTAGAAAAAGAAGGTGCTACCTATTATCTTGGCATCGAATTCGCTGAGGCAAAGCGCTGGGAACGCGCCGAGCTGTTAAGCTTTGACGAAAATGCTAGCTACAGCAGCTTTGGCGCCCGCTGTCCACAAAGGTTGGGTAATGATGGTGCTATTCAGGGTGAGGAGCGCTGCCTGTTCCTTAATATCGCCGTCCCAAACCAGGTAACCGCGGATGCGCCGGTACTGGTGTGGTTCCACGGTGGTGGCTTTACGGGGGGGAGCGGTAATGATTGGGTTGATCGTAGTAAGCGATTTACCGATTCTGGGATTATCTTCATTAGTCCTAACTACCGTCTAGGGCTTCTGGGCAATATTGATTCGCCTGAGTTTAGTGGCGGCTTTAGTTTGACGGATATGCAGGCTGCCCTTCGTTGGACTCAGCGGAACATCGGCGTCCTTGGTGGTAATCTTAATAATGTTACTATTGGCGGCGAATCGGCTGGCGGCATGGCCGTACAGATGTTGCTCGCAAGTCCTGACTCCCAGGGGTTGTTCGCTCGTGCCATCTCTCAAAGTGGTTACGGTACCTGGCCAATGGCTAAGCTCGGAGAATTGGCCTCTACGGAGGTGATCGGCTACCTCGGTGGTACGCCTCAAGCGAATATGCCGGCCGAGCAACTCGTCAACGCTGTAACGGGGTTTCTGGTACCTTACTACGGTGACGAATTTCTGCCACTGACACCCGCTGCCGCCTTCAAAGAGGGAAAGCAGCAGCTAGTGCCGCTAGTCATTGGGGCCAATAGCTATGATGGGAGTGTATTTCCTGCTGCCGGCCTCACACCCGAAAGTGTCTTTGCGCTTCTCGGCGAAGCTGCGATGCCCATTTTCCAGCGCTACTTGGAAGATTTCGGCAGCCAAGAAATAGCCTTTACTATGATGTTTGGTGAGCTCCGTTACGCGCTCTCTGGCTGGGAGATGGCTGAATCGCATGCGAATACCAATTTGCCCACCTATCATTATTACTTCGATTACCTTCCAATAGTGCTGCAAAGCAATCTGCCCGGTGCGCCACATGGCATAGAGTTGCCGTTGTTGATGGACTACGACGGAGGCTGGCCAAAACCCGACGGTGGTGATCCCATTGGTAATGAGCTGAGTGAAGCGTGGATTAAATTTATCATTGCGGGCGAGCTTCCTGACGTTGGTCGTCAATTTGAGCTGACTGAGCGAACCATTGGCCTTCATCATATTGGTGATTTAAATGAAGTGGCTAAGCATGCTGAACGGATGCGAATGCTTCGTAGCGCTTTAAACAGAAATTAACCACCACTCAGACGTCGATAAATACCGCTTCTGATTAATGTTTAATCAGTGTTTAAGTGTCGCTATAGGGGTTAGCTCGCATCGCAAGCAGCAGATCGTAAGTAATTATAGTAAATCGGGTTTTTCGAGGTTGCTATCCGCTCAATATGCGCCTATTATCCATTTCCTTGCTTGACGGGGGTGACCCGTCGCTAGTCAGAAGTCTTGGCTAAGAGCTGCAGTATCGCGTGTAATTTCACTTAGGCGAAACGCCTTAAAAA
>NZ_REFJ01000006.1:82482-105767 GCF_003688415.1 Umboniibacter marinipuniceus | reverse complement strand
AACGTCTTTTGATATGTCGGTGCGAGTTGATGTTGAGGAAGGTGAGAGGCAACAAACCGGATTCTCTCAATCTAAAACCTACCAGTTTAACCACATCTCAGTTCCTGAGTTCAATACCGCTCCAACCGTTGCAGCATCTGCAGCTGCACCAGAGGGAACTTACAGCGCGGCGCCCATCACAATTACCGAAGCGCAATTGCTTGCAGGGGTAACTGATTCTGATGGAGATAAGCTCACTGTAGAGAACGTTAGCCTGGATCCTTCAAATGCAGGTACGCTTGTTACGAATTCGGATAATTCCGTTACGTTCACACCTGCGGGCACCTTTACCGGCTCGCCTCACATTAAATTTGATATTTCAGATGGTCGCACCAGCGTACCTTCTAGCACTGAGATCCGTGTGGTGGAGCCCGCAGCCATCACGCTTGAATCAATAGACAATGGTATTGAGATTGAGACGGTAGTATCGGGAGGCGGGCATTCAATCCATGGATTTAATCACCCAGGTCATGGTGCCAATCACCCACACTTTGGTGCGAACACTGAAGTGGAGGTCGCATCGGGTGACCTTGTATTAGGTGGCTCAGTTTATAGTATTGCTGACGGCACAGATATTACAATTCATGTGGTAGATCCAGCAAATGCTAAGAATAACCTAGACCTCACTGCCACCGTGACAGGTGGGAAATGGTCATTGACGATTCCACACAGTGAATTCGATAAGGTAACGGGCGACCATGAATTTAAATATTCAATGGAAGCTACTGATGTCTTAGGGCATAGCGTTACTGCAAGCACCGAACTGCTGAAAAGTGTTGTTAGTGCTGATGTCGATGAGGGTAAGAACATTTCGCTCGATCTCCTCGATGGCGTTACGGGTGAGTCAGTTTCGCAGGTTGAGTACTCACAGGATGGCAGCCATTGGAGTACCAATGTGCCAGATGGGTTTGTGCTCGGTAGTGACGGTCATACGCTCGAAGTCGATGCAACAAACCCCGCGTATAATTCGCTTGCTTTGGGTGAAAGCCAATCAATTTATGTTCAGTACAAAGTCGAGCAGTCGTCAACAGGCGATTCGTTTACTCAAAGGGCTACACTGGTAGTTCACGGGCAACCCGAGAAACCGGTCATTCAAGTATTGACCGACAGCGGCAAGCAGTTCGGACCGGCGATTTCCGGCAATCTGATCACGGGTGTCGGAACCCTAGAGGGCGCGTCGGCAGCAGCTACGGATGTTGACGCAGGGAGCACTTTAGCGCTTCACGATGTTCAGCTAAAGGATCCGTCGACAGGTAACTATGTAACTGTAACCCCCTCGCATCCTTACACGATTGCCGGCCAAGGGACATTAGCTATCGATACGGATGGCAGCTACACGTTTACTCCGCTACCAGGGGCGGCGACTCCCTTTACGACACCTACAATGACCTACCGAGTGGTTGATACAAGTCATTCATCGAGCTATGACGATCAATCGCAGAGCACCTTCACAATTGAAGTTGAGGCTGATCAATCTGCCACGATTACTACTTCAACGCTTCATTCTGCGAGTGGAGTACTAGTTGTTGGTATTGCCGAAGAGGATGGCGCTCCGGGTGATAGTGCTCGAATTCCTGTCGGTATCACAATCCTTGATCCAGATGCTGGAGAAACCGCGTTGGTGACAGGAATAAGTCAAGGGAGCGGAGCAACGGAGACAAGCGCGAGCGTTCAGCAGATTGCTGGCACTCAGCTCTACAGCTTACACACCAAATATGGCGACCTCCATCTTACCTCTGATGGTACCCAGAGCTACTTTATGTTCGACAATAAAGCAGCTCAAGAGATTGGGCCAGGGCAAACGGTGCGTGAAGTTTTTCATGTGCAGCTAACCTCATCCAACGGACAGATTGTTACCAAAGACGTGGAAGTGGACGTTGTTGGGAAGCTTGATGCACCAACGGTGAGTGTTAGCGCTCAACCCGGTGCTATTCATCAGGATATTGACCTTTCAAGTAATCCCGAACTTATCGAAGTGCTCCGTGGAGATAAGCCCGATACAACAGGCTTTAGTTATGATCCAGGTGATCACGTTGTGCTTGGCCTACCTGATCCGAGTAAGGCAGGTAATGTCGATATCACCAATGCGCTGCCAACCGGGATACACGCTTTTGACAAGAATGGTGATCCTCTCCAAGAATACAGGGTGAATGGAAAGCTTGTGGGCTTTGAAGCGAGTTGTCAGGATGTCATTGACGGGGTGTCATTCTCTATTCCTCCAAGTGTAACGGCGACTTCGATGAACCTTGCTGTCGCCGGTCTCAACACGATCACTAATCAAGGGATGAATGTTTCATTCATAGTACCAATTCAGCTCGGCAGTGGAACAGGCGAATTCAAACAGGATATTTCCCATAACATCGGCGCTATTCGGGCTGGTGATGAACTTGATATCAAGATCGAGCTCGACGCGGTTGATAAAGGTGTATCGGAATCGATGAGCGCGAAGTTGACGGGTGTGCCACACGGTGTTGTTCTTCATGACGATAGCGGCAACAGTATTCGCGTTAATTCACCTAATCAGCTGATTAGTTTAAAGGGCTGGGATTTAGATCACATTCACGCAACAGTCCCAGCGGGGCTACACAATAATGCGGTAGTTCAGCTTATTGCTACGGCCACCGCACCGGATGGCAGCGAAGAGAGTCATACCACAGTTGTGCCCATGGTGTTAAATCCGAACTCGCCGGGCGAGTTTTCGATGTCGAGCCCAAATAGTGTTACCGAGGGAGAGGTCGGCAAGTTTACGGTCAACTTCTTTGGACAGCTTGGTGCAGGCGAAACTGCTTCGGTGCTCGTGAAATCTCATTTAGATTTAACCGATATCGATCTAGCAAAGGTCCAATTGCCTCAAGGTGTAGAAATGGTGATGGATCCGCCGGGTAGTAATACGCCACAGTTGATAGGTGGTGATTACGTTTATCGCGTAACATTCAGCAGCGATGGAACACCCGGTCCGCACCTGCAGCAAGTGGCGATAGGTTTGCCGATTACGGTCGATTCGCTGGTTGAGCATGGTGAGATGATCACGGCTCAGATGATTAAAGATCCGGGTACTGACCCTAAGTACGCGGTTACCGATCTTGGTATTCATCGGATCGCCATTCAGGATAAAGGTGCCTCGGAGCTAATTGTTAAGCCAGAGCCGGGTACCGATCCGCATCTGTTCGGTGAGGTACCCACTGACATCAATGGTGATCAAATTACGTGGCACAGTACGCCACCGATTATTGGCAAATACGGCGTTTTGGTCTTCGAGCCTAATGGCCAATACTCTTTCATAGCGAACAGCCAATCCGAAGCAATTAAAAGCATGGGTGAAGGTGATGTTGGTCAGCAGAGCTTCACGGTTCATGGAAGTACTGATAGCGGCAAAGCTGTATCCCACAGTATCAACCTAAATATCTTAGGGTCAAATGAGGCGCCGACCATTTCGGGGGCTCTTGAGTTAGACAGGTTAGTGGGTGGCGGCACTACTGGCGGTAGGCGCGTCATTGTCCATGACCCTGACGGCGATACGTTTACGCTTTCTTTAAAGGGGCATAGTGGGAATACGATTGAAACCGAGTATTCAACCTTTACGCTGGGTAAGGATGGCACGTGGGAGTTACATCCCAAGAGCACATTTACGAAGGACTGCGTAACTGCAGACGGAGTAAGTCACAAAGCTGGCGACCCGATAACGGAAGTGATCGACGCTAACGGAGATGCCGTTGGTGTACTAAGGATGCACGTGACGGTAGTGGCGACTGACTCAAATGGTGCCAGCAGCGAAATGACAATAACACCGGTTATTGTTAGTCCAACTGGGGTTGGGCTCGAAGCCCGAGGGTACGGCAATGATGTCAAAATCGTTGATGGTTCGGACTACGACGCCAGCGGCACCATTGAGAAGGTCGAGGTAAGCGGGCAAGCGAGCCTGGATCATGCGACGTTTAGTCTTGATCAGCCCAAAGGAGCCTTTGGCGACTTCAGTATTGATTCGTCAACAGGTGACTGGAAGTATACACCCGATAAAACGAAGGTGAGTGAGCTCGGTGCCTCTGATCACGTGACGGATTCGGTCACTGTGTTGCTAGAAGACAGCAGCCATACGCCGCCCATACACTCAATATTTAAGTTGGCTGTGAACTTACAGGGCACAGACGACCTGCCTAAGATTACTGGCGCGCACATTGAACCAAGAGGCTCATCTTCAACGAGTGTCGAGGGAGCAATGCAGGTATTGGATCCGGATACGGATAGCTCGTTATTGAGTTGGGAAGTTGACCAGTCTCAAGGTACGCACGGGCATCTTATAATGGATAGTGAAGGGCACTGGCAGTACCACGCTACGGATGGTGACCCAGTGTGGCAGGCGGGGCAACCCGTTCACGAGCAATTCATTGTGACGGTGTTACAGCCCGATGGTAAGGGAGCAAACCGGCTCATGGAATTGGAGTTGAATCCGCAGGGGTCAGTAATTGACGCCAAAGCTTCAATGCACGATGCGCCATTGAACGTTTATACGGTAGATGCAACACAGTACCAAATCGAAATTGATAACAGCGGTACGACGGCAAAACCCGGCGAGGCAGCGGGGAGTCAGTTTTTAGCGGATAACGGCCGGGAAATGGCCGTCCAGCTACCTGATGGCTTTACGATGAGTGATGCACATTTAGTAGGTAAGTACTGGGTGCCGGATCACCAAGATGCGGCTAGCTTAAGTGACCTAACAGTAACCGCGCCGCCGGACTGGGCAGGTCAGCTTGAGGTTAACATTGTTCAGACAAAAGTGGTCCAGGGTAAGAGTACAGGAGCGCTAATTGGAAGATCCGAGCAAGAAATTACGGCTACCGCTAATGACCATCTTCTGGCTTCTCCGCCTCCGCCTCCGCCTCCGCCTGCGGAGGAAGAGGGTCAGGCTGTTCAGGCTGCAGAAGATCAATCGGTGGTCGATGTCAAGATCGATCTCGATGAACTTGTGGCTGTCACGGATAGCGGCCCAGTCGATCAGCATGACGGATCCCAAACCACCAGTTCTTATCTTGATCAGCTGGGTATCACCGCCGATGATGTGGCTACCCACAGCACACCTCAAGTGCCGTTAGACCCTGATCTGGATCAGGTGTTTGCGGAAGCTGATTCGGCCGTGCTCGATAGTGACGTCGGGGGTAGTGATGGTTTAGAGGCGGGTCATGATGGCTTAGTTGGTGCTGAAGATGACACGCATCACCAGCATCCATTAGATGTTAATGATCAATTCTCAGACGACTCAAGCTCAGTCTAATAATGGTTCAGGCGCTGTTAGTTCGCTAACAGCGCCTTGCTAGTTGACCAACCAGGCGTGAAGCTATGTTAACGTTCACCGAAGGCGCGGCTGACGTTAGTGTAAATAGGCTTCCAAAGGTACTGGAATACCGTTTTTTCACCCGTCGCAATATCCACTTCCCCAGTCATGCCAGGAAGGATCACGAAGCTTGATGGGTCATTACCGAAATAGGTTTGCTCGACTTCAATTTCCACCTCGTAATAAACTTGTCCTCGTTCATCTTGGCTAGTGGTGGGTGAAATTAAACTGACCTCGCCATTGAGCGCGCCGAAACGGCTGTAATCAAAGGCATCTACCTTGACACGAGCATGCTGTCCTACGCTGACAAAGCCGATGTCTCTTGGTGATAAGCGTGCTTTAAACTTCGCTTTTCCGTCAATCGGAACGATTTCAGCTATCGTACCGCCCGGAGCGATCACCGCTCCATTCAAGGTCGTTGGAATGGTCTGAACTAAACCGTGAAGCGGTGAACGGATCACTGTCTCGAACACTCGCTCTTCTCCTGATCTTACTCGAGCTCCCAGCGCGGCTAAATCCGTTGCTGCTTGGGAGCGCTGAGTGTTGTAGTTGAGCACCGCTTCGGACCACTGCTGATCAATTTGGGCATCAATAGTCGCAAGTCGCCTCTCTAGCACTTCCTGTTGACTTTGAGCCTGTTTGATCTGGTTGTCGACAGACGAGAGCTTCTCCTGCTGCTGCAATACTTGCAGTCGCGACACGTTACCCACGGTAGCGGCTTCGTTCATTATGTCGAGCTCCTGCTGAGTTGATGCCAGCTGGGCTTGGAGGCTCGGCAAAGACGTCTTTAATCCGTTTAACTCGGCTTCGGACTCAGCGCGTTGCGTGACTAGCGATCGCTTCTGGCTCTCGAAGGTTTGTTGCTCCGAGGCCATTTGGTTACGTTGCTGTACTACCAAGGCAGGATAACGTTGTTGAAAGTCTTCGAAGTTTGGATCTCGCTCTTCGATGAGCGCGCTGAGCCTTTCTACGGTCAAAGCGAGCGCCGCTTGTTGAGCGGTTAGTTCATCGAGCGCGGTATTCTCAAAGGTGGCATCAAATTCAACGAGGATGTCGCCTTCGCTAACCATCTGGCCTTCTCGTACATAGATCTGCGCAATTTTGCCGCCTGTGTCACTTTGAATAACCTGACGATCTCCTTCCGGAATAACCGACCCAGGTGCTTTGGCAATTTCGTCAACATCGGTGAAAATCGCCCAGATCGCAAACAGTGCGACACAAGAAAAGATCGTCCAAGTACTTGTAGCCAAAAGCTTTCTCGTCATCGAAGATTCGACGGTATCGCCGTAAATCGAGTTATTCATTGGGAGCCTCGCTTGTTTCATTATCTGGGGTTGGCGCTAAATTGGCTGCATCACTTTCTTCGGGTTCGTCTTCGGGAACTGGACCCGCATAGACGGCAGCGCCTTTGTCTAACACGATAACCTGATCGCTCATCTTGACGAGGTCATTGTCGTGGGTGGTAAACAAAATCGTTGCGTTTCCACGCCTCCGCGTCAGAAACTCCTCGAAGGCTTGACGCTCAGCGCTATTCAGGCTGGGAATGTCTAGCAGGTATAGGGGGAAATCATGCGCCAATAATTTAGTATGGGCCAGAATTCGGCCTTCGAAATCAATCATCCTGTCTGTTAGGCAATAGGGCGTGATGTCGCCCAACTGAGTCGCCAATCCATCAGGAAGCGAAGAATACCACTCGCCACCGCCTGATAAGGTGATAGCCTGTTCGATATGCTCGTCGGTCATTTCCCTACCATCGGAAACAAAGTCACGAATACTCGTCAGTAGCATTTGCGGTTGTTCGCCGCGATAACCCAACCAATGGCGATAAAGCTGAGGGTCATACTGGCTTAAGTTAACACCATTGATCTTAACGAAACCGTTCTGAGCAACAAGCAGGCCACCGATGGCCTCTAACAAACTGGATTTTCCTGACCCCATAGCACCGGTCACGGCCACCAACTGGCCGGCTTCGACGTTAGCGGATACTCCCGACAATGCAGGTCGAAGTTGGTTAGGAAAACGAATAGTTAACTGATCAAGCTCGATAGCGGGCGCCGCTTCTGGCAACGGCGCATGTTGGAAATTGTAACTGCCTTCTACTCGCTGTGCGATCAGCTGATTGATTTGCTGCTTCGCCTGTTTTGCTTGTGGGAAGCGAGCGGCGCTATTAGCAAGCATGTTAACAGGGCCTGTAACGCGGGAAATAAGCATCATGGTGGCAATAAGACCGCCAGGCGACATTAGTCCATCGAAGATTAATCCGACGCCCAGCGCGATGACCGCCAGGTTCGAGCCAATACTAAGAAAGTAGTACATGGAGGTAAACTTCGCTTGGAGCGTTGCCATGGCAAAGGAGTTACGTGCAGCAAGGGTATTGGCTTTTTTAAATCGCCGGATCCAATGCGGAATCACATTACTGCCTTTCATGAAATACAGTTTACCCGCGACTTCGTCGATTAAGGTTTGTCGACTCGCCCCGCCGACAGTGGTATGGCTACTCATTTTTGCCGATTGTTTTTGCGACTGTCTTGCTAAGAGGGCATATAGGGCAATGCTAATGATTGGAACGATGACTAGCCAACCGCCCAGAATGCCAATGGCGATTAGGAACATCAGTACGAAGGGTAGGTCAAGTAGAGCACCGCCCAAGGTGCCCTGAGCAAGACCTTTCAGCCTATCGCCAATAGAGGTTCTCGCGAGTAATGTTGAGTAAGGTGTCTGCTTCAGCAGTGTAGGTGATGAGCGAAAAAGCCTATTGAGTATACTTTCCGAAATCTCCCGACTTACTCGGTTGCTAATGGTTGTCAGTAGTTGAGAGCGAAGTATTCGCATTGAGAGCATCATTCCGAACAGTAGCAGCGCGCCAACGGCAATGCCCGGCAATTCGTGCGCTGCACCACCGCCAATGACATGGTCGTAGACGGCCATGGTAATGAAGGGAATCGAGAGTGCGAAGATATTAGCAATGAAGCCCAATATCATGAGCTTCGGGATAATAGGGCGATAGCGCTTGAGTCGGCCGTCTAACCAATCCGCATCGGGTTTCTCGCGCGGTGGATTGGTAATGACCAGGGCAATTGAATAGGCGCCTAATTCCTCGGGCGTAATTGGCGTGTATTGGCCGTCCAAGAGTACCTGTAGCTGCTGATTTTCGAGTTGATAGAGAACTCCTCCATCATCGCCAACAAGGACGCCAATTAGGCATTCTTGTTTCTGAAGTTGTCTACCAACACTGTGTACCTCATAGGGAATATCTAATCGATCTAAAAAAGTTAGCGTACTATCGAGAGACAGCGAGGCGTGTTCATCAAGCCAGCGGTCGCCAAAGTTTCGAATATTGGAATTGACTTCGAGTTCCTTGAGTAGCTGCGACATGAGCGGTTTAAATTCTGTAGTCTTCATACGCTCACCTCCAGTGCTTCAACCACATCAACGGTGTTGGTTTGTATTGCCTCGAACTCAGGGTGATCGGTTGCCATGATGATTACGGCGCCTTGGGATGCGAGATATTGAAGTACTTTTACGAATGCATCGATTGATGGTTTGTCGAGATATTTCTCAGGCGAATCGATCACAACAACACGGTTGGCGGCTGAAAGCTGCGCGGTAATGTTTACCAAGCGAATAGCCCCCAAACTCAAGGGCGAGCCTAATGTAGTCCCTACTTTGGTTTCAACACCTTCGGGAAGCTCTGAAATAATAGGGTCCAGTCGCAGTGCGCGGGCAAAAGCAAGCGCCTGCTCCGTCATATCTGAATTAAAGCCGCACAGATTGTCGAGTAACGAACCTGTGTACAGTTGCGGTCGCTGCGCAACGTAACTACATTTCTCTCGGAAACTTTGATAGTCGTAGTTTCTGAGAACGTCGTCATTCCAAATTAGATCGCCCTTCTGAAAGTAATTGATCCCCGAAATAATACCCAGTGCATGGCTACGGACAAAGGACGAGCTGTGGTTAATTCTGACGATATCTCCGGGTTTAAACGCGGCGTCGAGGATGTACGAGCGACTGTGTCGGCTAAATTCTACATCACGGATGCGCATCGCTTGGAGCGGCGACTCAATTCGCTTAGTCCCAGCGAAGTAATTGTGCGCCGAGAGCTCAGTAAGTTCGTTGACCGTTTTATCTGCTACTTCGAAGGAGTCAAAACGCATTCTTAAGCCTATTAGCGCGCTTAAGGGTTGAACGGCGCGGCCCGAAAGAATGGAACAAGCGGCTAATCCGCCAGTGGTCATTTCGCCATCGAGTACCACTAAGGCGCCAAAAAGTACAATGGCGACAGACGTTGCCATCGATGCAACCTGGATACTCTCCTGTGCCATCGCGCTATTTTGTTCGGCCTTCGACATCGCAATCCATTTCGATTGGTTGATGCGGCGGAAAGAGGCGAATACTTCTGACTCAGCGGCCTGCTTCTTCATACCTTCAAGGAGATTGAATATACGGATCAGAAAGCTTGCTCTCCCTCGCTCATTTTCAGCGGCCTCGAGAGAGTAGGACTTTGCTCTGACTGATGCAAACCAGACGAAGCTCCCCGCGATAAACCAAACGATAACCGGGATAAGTACCAAACTGCCGCCAACGTACCAGACTAGCGCTAAGAAAATAACCACAAACGGGAGGTCAATGAGGCCAGAAACCAAACCGCCAGAATAATAATCTTTGATGACAGACACCGACTTGAGCCCCTCATGAACGCCGCCCGCGCCTAACTGCCCCAGATCTTTACCGTTTGCCTTATTAAGCGATTGAATGACGGATTCATAGGTTCTTCTCTCGGTGTTCGAGGCGGACGCCGCCAGCAACCAAGTACGCACATAGCGGAGAAAAGCTTCAGTAGTTAGTGCGATGAAGGCTCCGCCTAACAGCAACGCCGCGGTGCCGTAACTTTGATTGGGAAGGATACGATCGTAAATTTGCAAAATAGTGAGAGGCAGTGCAAGCGACAGAATGTTGATTAGCAACGACGGCGCCAAGACTTGTTTGACGACTGCTTTTTTACTACCGATATTGCCTAAGCCCAATGAGTTCGACACTAGGTAAATCCTTTTGATAAATTAGTTATGCTCAACGACATACTGATAATTGGATCACATTCCCTTAGATTAGCCTATTCAGCGGTTATATCAACACTAAATTGATACGTCCACTAGTAGTTAGTCGGCGAAGCCAATTGCGCCATTTCATTGTTTCCATGAGCAAAGCTTGGTAGGGTAAATTTAATACAGTTATACGGGGGCTGGAGTTTTTTTGTTCGGTTGCGAATGAAGCTAACGCGCATAAAACGATAGTTAATACCACACAATGGAAACACCACTCATTTTCCTAGATCCAGACACCGAGCTAAATCTTCAGTCTCATATTCGGCAGAAGATGGTCGAAGCGATTGTGGGAGGAGTCTTTCCTGTTGGTAAGCGCTTACCATCTTCGCGAAAGCTCGCCGAACAGCTAGGTGTCGCTCGAAATACTGTGGTGTTAGTCTACGAACAATTGATTGATGAAGGCTATGTGGTATCGCGCGAGCGTTCAGGCATTTTCGTGAATGCGCAATTCCTGGAAGGTCGAGTTGGTTTTGACGGTGATTACGCTGCAATTAAAAGAGAATCAGCTAGCTGGCAGCGTTTTATTCGTCGTAAGGCAAGTGACAAGAAGCATTTCGAAGCCCCCCCCAACTGGCAGCGTTTTCCGTACCCCTTTTTAGACGGCCAGTTCGATCAATCGTTATTTCCAGCAAAGGAATGGCGTGAGGCCTCTCGGCAGGCCTTAACCATAGGTCAAATCAAGCAGTGGGCCAGTGAGAGTGGCGGTGCCGACGACCCCATGCTGGTGGATGAAATACGGACCAAAATTCTGCCGCGCCGCGGTATTCATGCCAATGCCGACGAAATCATGATTACCATTGGAGTGCAACAGGCGTTATATCTGCTGAGCGATTTGCTGGTTGACTCAACAACTAGTGTTGCCGTAGAAGAGCCGGGATATCCGGGTTTTCGCCGAGTGGTGGAGCACGCTGGTGGGCGAGTGATTCCAGTAGAGGTTGATGCCGAAGGGATGCAAGTCACACCGGCCGCCAAGCGCGCGGATGTTGTCATTACCACGCCTAGCCATCAAATCCCCATGGCGGTCACCATGAGTATGCCGCGTCGCCATGAATTGCTTGAGAGTGCTAACACCAACGATCAGGTCGTAGTGGAAGTCGATTTCGAGCTTGAGAGTAACTATCTGGGGCAGCCTCACCCATCTTTGCGAGGGCTGTCTGAACAGGATCGTGTGATCTATGTGTCAGGTCTTTCCAAGCTTCTAGCGCCAGGCTTACGCTTAGGATTTATTGTTGCACCCAAAGAGGTCATCAAGCCGCTAAGGCGGCTCTCGGCATTAATGGTGAAGCACCCACCGCTTAGCAATCAACGAACCGCGGCATTCTTTTTGTCGCTGGGTTACTACGATACCTTTATTACCCAAATTCATCGAGAATTCGAACGTCGGTGGATCGCCTTGCGTCGCGCTGTTAATTACTATTTGCTACCGTATGTGGATGTTGCGCCGGCTCAGGGTGGCACCGCACTATGGTTGGAGGTGGCAGAAGACGTTGATGTCAACTATCTCGCGCAAGCCGCGTCGGCGCGGGGTATTTTGATCGAGCCCATCGGTGACTACTTCAGCTCTTCAAACCATGGTGTTAACTACTTTCGTCTAGGGATTACTAGTATACCTGAGGGCAGTATTAAGGATGGCGTTGACCAACTCCGTGACGTGATCGAATCGCTGTCTGCGCAGCGGGTTGAAACGCTTAGTGAAGCCAAAGGGAATCATCTACGCGCAAAGGATATCTCTCAAACGCTTGAGGGTAAGACGATGTTGTGTCCTATAGCTTACGGAGATCCCTGTTCAATCGATGTGGGCCAGGGCGGTGCGCTATTGGGGCGCGCGGGGTACGCCAACGAGGACTGTGATTCGGGCCACTGGTGGGTGGAAGGTGACCTTTGGTGCCGGCGCTGGTCACGCTGGGCGTGGGGTGATGTAGGCCGTTATCACGTGGTCACGAGTGGTAGCGTCTTTAAGTTGTTCGACGAACAAGGCCGGCTGATTGATCAAGGCGTGCTGGTTGATACCCATGAGTTGTCTGAAACAACAGAAGACGAACGCCTGCAAGCAACCAACTGGACTAAAACGAAAAGTTTATCTGGCTCTAACGCCTAAGCTTCTTTCACGCTCTAATAGATGTTAATGCAACTCATGCCCAAATCTATTAGGTGACCTTTATGACTCAATTTGCAATCGCCGGACTTCAGCTCGAGCTTAGTGCCGGTGATAATCGCCATCAAATAAAAAAAGAAATTCAAAAGACAATGGCGATATTTCCCTGGGTGGAAATGGTTGTTCTGCCGGAATTAGCGAGCTTTGGGACCAATCCAGAGCTGGCAGAATCTCACCCCTCTGATACCGAAGCTTTTTATTCAGATATTGCCCGAGAGCTGTCTATTTGGCTCATACCTGGGTCCTTTTTTCAGCGCGAGGCAAATGGTTCGGTTTATAACGTGGCGCCAGTGATCAACCCTCAGGGCGAAGTGGTTGAGCGATACCAGAAGATCTACCCTTTTTACCCCTACGAAAAGGGTGTTTCGGCGGGGGCTAAGTTTGTGGTCTTCGATGTCCCGGAGGTTGGTCGCTTTGGAGTGAGTATTTGTTATGACCAATGGTATCCAGAGGTTACCCGAAACCTCACCTACCTGGGGGCGGAAGTTATCATCTGTCCAACTCTAACTGGCACCATTGATCGCGAAGTTGAGTTGTCGATCTCTCGTACCAATGCGGTGATTGGACAATGTTATTTCTTCAATATCAACGCCGCTGGCGAGATGGGCGTGGGTCAGTCGATTATCTGTGGACCCGATGGGTCGGTGATCCATCAGGCCAGTGTGGGCCGAGAGTTGATGCCTGTTGAGGTAGATCTGGCGCAGGTTCGCCGCGTTCGTGAGCGGGGCATGTTCGGCTTAGGTCAGGCCATAAAAAGCTTTCGTGATAACCCAGTCGTTTTCGATTGCTATCAACCCGATGCTGACAAGAAAGCAGCGTGGGGCGACCTGGGTGAGCTGGTGGTGCCAGAGCGAGTTCAGCGCTAACTGGACTCATAAATTGTTGCCAACTGGCACTACTGAAAGATTTGAAGGTTGGTTAGTTTAAAAATACAACATAGGGATATGGCGCTAGTTAGGGCCACTCACATATAAGAATTAAACTTGCGGAGTGTAGAACGATGATTGGTACTCGATTTCAAACAAACCAGTTAGCGGTGGCGATTGCTACGGCAACGGTACTCGGAGCCAGTGCGGTAGCAACGGCTCAGGAAGCAGGCGTTTTGGAGGAGGTGTTGGTGACTGCATCGGCTCGCTCCCAGGCGGTTGAAGATATACCCTACAACATCTCATCCATGAGCGGTGACCAGCTTGAGGCGCGAAATATTACTGACCAAGCTGAGTTGCTGCGGTCTATGTCAGGCGTTTCGGTGGTGGATCGTGGTTATCGTAATTCCGGTACGGTAAACAGCATTATCATTCGTGGCTTGAACGTTGATAACGGTCTGAATGGTGATATCTCACTGAATGCGGTGCCAACCGTTTCTACCTACGTAAACAACACGCCGCTGTACGCAAACTTCGTACTCAAGGACATTGAGCGCGTTGAGGTGCTTCGTGGCCCCCAGGGCACGCTTTACGGTTCCGGCGCATTGGGCGGCACGGTTCGTTATATTACCAACAAGCCAAGTGCTGAGGGCTTTGAGGCAAAGATCTCTGGCGACTTCAGTGTAACCGATGGCTCAGAAGGGAATAATCAAAACCTGGATGCCATGGTCAATATCCCGCTAGGTGATTCGCTTGCGCTTCGAGCCAGTGTAGGTCGTATTGAAAACGATGGTGTCATTGATTACGTCAATGCCTACCAGACGAACTCTTATGGTGAACCATTAGTAGATACAGGCAGCGGTTGTGAAGACCCAAGAACAGCCTCCGATGCTGATGTAGTTAATAACGGCGCCTGTTATGAAGAGGTTGAAGATGCCGATTGGGTGTCTATCGATTATGCCAAGATCGCTGTGAAATGGGACTTGAACGACGCGTTCAGTGCCACCCTGAGCTATCAAACACAGAGTGATGAGACGGGCGCGCGTCGCGCGATAACGCTAGGCAACAACAATCAGCCAGCGAGCTCGCCGCTCTATTTCGAGTACGGCGAATATGATTCAGGTCAAGTTCTGCTCGAACCAAGTGAGCGCGATGTAGAGTTGACCGCGCTAGACCTTGAGTGGGACTTAGGCTTCGCAACCTTAACTTCGAACACCTCAAACTACGACCACACTGGCCGTGGTGATAGCGATAACGGCGGTCTTTGGGTCTCCGGTGGGCAATTCGACCCAAGCGCAAGCCGCGACTGGATTGACAGCTTTGGCTATAGCGGCTGGCCTCGTCCAGCACAGCGCGCAGAACGTGGTTATGATGATTCGGCGTTAGTTCAAGAGTTCCGCCTAGTCTCCAACGATAGCGAGAGTGCTATTGACTGGTTGGTTGGTGCCTTTTACATGGATCAAGATCAGCATGTGTTCCAAAACAGCTGGAACCCAGGTATGAACGAATTCCAGCAGTCCTGTGCTGCAACATCCGATCCCGCCTGCGCGGGCTTCTGGCCACATGTGTGGTACACCGGTCAAACGCTTACAGAGCGTGACTTGGAGTACTCTCGTGATGTGTCCTTTAAGGAAACGGCCATTTACGGTGAGGTGACCTATAACTTTAGCGAGCGCTTCCGTGTTACAGGTGGCTTCCGTTGGTTTGACAACGAGAGCATCAACGATACCATTTTGGGCTACCCGTTAGTGGAAGGTTGGACTTCACCTCAGGTGCCGCAATCAACGGACAGTGATTCCGATGTGCTGCTTAAGTTGAATGCGAGTTATGACATCTCAGATGGCATGATGGTCTACGGTACTGTTTCGGAAGGTTATCGTCGCGGTGGTGCTAACGCGGTCCCAAGCTTAGCCAATGGCGATAATTTTGGTGAGCCAAACGCCGAGGCGATCCGCAGCTACGACAAAGACAGCGTGATCAACTATGAGGCCGGTCTTAAGGGTCGAACCGATACGATGTCGTATACGGTGTCTGCTTTTTACGTAGATTGGGATCAACCACAGCTTAATACCACAACGGCTTGGTACGGTTTCTATGTTGCAATGAACGGCGAGGCTGCTAGTACTACTGGTATCGAAGCTGAAGTTGAAGGTTACCTGACCGACACCATGCGTTATCACATTGGCTACACCTACGTGCAAGCGGAACTAGACGAAGACTTCAATAGTACCCAGACCGGAGCGCTCGTAGCGCCGGCGGGTTCGGTGCTGCCAAGTTCGCCAGATAGCGTGGTATCGCTAAGTCTTGAGGACAGCTGGGCGCTTTCGCCAGGTCTTGATCTCGTGGCACGCGTCAATGCCTATGGCCAAAGTGAGTCGGAGAACTTTATCAATGCCGACAGTGCATTAAATCAAACTCACGATAGCTTCTTTCTGTTAGGTGCCTCTGCGAGCTTAGTTTCAGATAGCTGGACCGTAACACTTTATGGTAAGAACCTTAGTAATGAGCAAGGCGTGACGGGTGCGTTCCCTGAAGCGCACTGGAGCTACGATACCGGGGTATTCGAAAATTGGTATGGTAACGGTAATCGTCAGTTTATTACTCAGCCTAGAACGCTAGGTGTGTCAGCTAACTACTCGTTCTAGCTTCCACCCCCAATGGAATCTGGCTAAACTTAAGCCTCGGCCAACACCGAGGCTTTTTTTTTCCGGGAGAGGTGTAATGGATAACTTGGTAAAGAACCCCACGACCGATGCCTCGTTGCTAGAAGCTTCGCTGTGGGAGGCCTTCGATGCAGGTGATATTGCCTTGGCACTTCGTCACGCAAAGCAGCTTAGCGGTGACTATCCTCAGTATGCTTCGGGTTGGTACTCGGTCAGTCAGCTTGCTTATCAGCTAAAGAATTTCAAGCTTGCCACTCAGGCTATTGAGAATGCCTTAAAACTGGTGCCTCACTCGTCTGTCTATCAGTTGCAATTGGCGAATCTTCAGGGCGCTTCTGGCGCCATCGCCTCCTTACGAAACACGCTTGAGCATTTAGATCTCACGACCTTAGTCACGCGCTACCAATTAGAGACGGCGGCGCGGCTTATGGTGGTTATTGATGATCACCGACGGGCGCTCATGCTCTACGAGCAGGTGATTGATCGCGGCGAAGCCGATGCCCAATCGTACTTTAATGTTGCAACGGTGTGTCGTTTTTTGGGGTTATTAGACCGCGCCAGCGAGATGCTTTCGCGTTGTTTGCGCGAAGATCCGAAGCACACGGCGGCAAGGCTTCTTGATGCGGGCTTGCGAAAAAAGACGACGGATGACAACCAAGTGGCAGCCTTAACGGCCCTCACGGGTGACTACGAGGTGACGCCTCGGGCTAGGGTTGAGGCGGGTTTCGCGCTGGCCAAGGAGCTTGAGGATCTAGGTGACTATAAGGCCTCCTTTAGCTATCTCAGCCTCGCCGCAACACTGCGCCGTCAGCATATTAACTACAATCTTAGCAATGATTTAGCAACCATCGCTGAGCTAGCGTCAACACCAGTACAAGTGCCGAAGGCAATGCAAGAGGAGCGCTGGAATGGCGAGGGTGCCATTTTTGTGCTCGGTTTGCCGCGTTCGGGCACCACGCTTGTTGATCGCATCCTTTCAATGCATTCCGACGTTGAATCAATAGGTGAACCCAATGCGTTGCCTATGAGCCTAAACCGCTTACTGGTCGAGCAGCATGCGGGTAGAAAGATCGACCGTTGTCGTGCCGTGCAGCTGGCGAGCGAGTTGCCCGGTAACGCCGTTGCAAGTCGCTACTTATCAATGATCCAACCGCTACTTAAGGGGCAAAAGTGCTTCATTGATAAACTGCCGCTCAATTACCTCAACGTTGGCCTCATTGCGAGTGCGATGCCAAGCGCGAAGATTGTCCTGCTGGAGCGCGCACCCCTTGATGTAATTTATGCTATCTATAAAACGTTATTCGAAGATGTCTATCCGTTCTCGTATGATTTAGTGGAGCTTACACGCTATTACATCGCCTATCGCGCGCTTGTGGCGCACTGGCTGAAGGAAATGCCTGAGCGAATTCACCGTGTTTCCTACGAGTCCTTAGTGAGCAATCCTACTGCAACCATCGAACCGCTAACCGCGTTTTGTGGGCTTGAGTTTGAAGCGGCAATGGTGCATCCCGAGCATAATGAGGCGGCTTCTACCACGGCCAGTGCAACCCAAGTTCGTCAGCCTATTCATCGGGGGTCGATTGAGCGCTGGCGCTGTTATGAGAAGGAGTTGGAGCCAGTCATTCAAATGCTCCGGAACGAGGGAATCGATCCGTATCACTATTGAGGTAATGCTAAGCCGCGAACGAAAGCCTGAAAGTAGAAATTCACAATAATAATTCATACCAAGGAAGCCGTCTGTATGAGTACTACCAGTCAACCCGTCCAGGGAAGTAAACTGCCAAAACTGGCGCGTAATGGCGAGTTAGCGCGAGTGGCACTCGCCTTTCTTGCTACCGCAGGTTTGTTCTATGTCAACATCATGCCAGCCCTCGTTGATGGGCTTATTGATGGTTTGGGTTTTAGCAATCAAGATGCCGGCTTTGTGGGTTCAGCCAACGTTTACGGCGCCGCCGTAGGTGCGTTTGGGGTGGTGTTTTTGATTAAAAGATTAAATTGGCGACTCACAGCTTATGGGCTCCTCGGTGCGCTCATCGTGATGGACCTATTGTCAATGTTGGTTAAGACCCCTCATTTAATGATGGCCACGCGCTTTATTCACGGTGTAGTGGGCGGTGCTTTGGTTGGCATTGGTTTCGCGGTAATCGCGCGCACCACTAATGCAGATCGAACTTTTGGTTATCTCCTCTCGGTACAGTTTGGTTTGGGTGGGGTGGGATTGATGTATTTACCGCCACTCGTGCCAGAATACGGTACCACCGCGCTATTCATTGCGCTGATTGCCTTTTCATTGGTAACGCTATTGATGGTGCCGTTTTTGGATGACTATCACCCTGAAGAATCGGTGAAAACACCGCTTGAGGGTAAGTCCAAGTTGAGTAAACCGCTACTATTGGCGCTACTGGCCACCTTCTTCTTTCAGGCGGCCAACATGGCGGTCTACGCCTATATCATCGGCTTAGGTCGTAGTGTCGGCCTAGATATTGACAGCATTAGCACCACACTTGGTCAGGCTGCGTGGTTAGGCATTCTTGGCTCAGGTTTGGTGATTATTCTGTCTACCAAGTTTGGCCGGCTGTTTCCGCTAGCGGCGGGCATTCTCTTGACGGCTGCCGGTACCTGGGCGTTTCACTTCAGTGAGCTACCCTGGGTGTATTGGGTGGCTAACGTGGCGGTAGGTATCACCTGGGCGTTTGTAATCTCCTACTTACTTGGGCTTTGTGCTGAGTTCGACACCACCGGTCAGATGGCCGCGCTCGGCGGCTTTGCTTCCAAAATGGGACTGGCTTCGGGACCCATGGCGGCAGCCCTAGTTGTGGGTGATGGTGACTATGCGACCATGTTGAACGCGGGAGTGCTGTCATTGCTGCTTTGCTTGGCGCTGGTGGCAGTTCCTGCTCGCTTGCTCGACAAACGCAGCTAGACCGCGCACAATCGAGAAATGAAGATTATCCATCATGGCGCCGCGAAGGGCGTCACTGGGTCTTGTCATCAGCTCGAAACCCCTTGGGGTAGTGTGCTTATCGATTGCGG
Source organism: Umboniibacter marinipuniceus (assembly GCF_003688415.1). Classification (NCBI taxonomy): domain Bacteria; kingdom Pseudomonadati; phylum Pseudomonadota; class Gammaproteobacteria; order Cellvibrionales; family Cellvibrionaceae; genus Umboniibacter; species Umboniibacter marinipuniceus. The sequence continues at coordinate 86,580 of NZ_REFJ01000006.1, read as the reverse complement.
CCTGTTTCAGGGTCAGGATAAAAAATACCAACCCAGATCTGGTTTCGGTTTTAGCCCCAAAGACATTTCGTTAATGGTACTCACTCACGTGCATATCGATCACGTGGGTCGCCTACCAGAACTCGTCGCCAGCGGCTTTGACGGCCCTATCTACTGCACGCATGCTACCGCAGCGCTCCTTCCCGAAGTAATTGATGATGCACTTCGTGTGGGTATTAAGCTTGGTTATGCGTCTCGCGAGTCTTTGCTGGAAAAGATCGAAGCTCAGGTGGTGGCTGTGGACTACGGGCAGGAGTGCAGTCCCGCTGAGTTAGCAAATAATGTTTCCATTGTATTTAGAGTAGCAGGGCATATTCTCGGTTCGGCCTTTGTGGAGGTTCGAACAGCGCAGTCATCGGTGTTGTTCTCGGGTGATTTAGGCGCTAAGAATACGCCGCTTCTGCCCGATGTAGCTATGCCGGGCCACTGTGACGTAATGGTAGTTGAGAGCACCTACGGCGGACGCAACCATGAAGATCGTAGCAACCGCATTGAGCGATTGAAGCGAGCGGTGGATCGCAGTCTGCAGAACAAGGGCACCACCATTATTCCAGCGTTTAGTATTGGGCGTACTCAGGAGTTGCTCTATGAATTCGAGCAAATATTTGCCCAGAGAGACCCCAGTTGGAAGCGATTGCCTATCATTGTTGACTCGCCTTTGGCCGTTCGATTCACCAAGATATACGAGCAGTTTAAAGTACTTTGGGATAGTGAGGCTAAGCATATAACCCGTAATCAGCGCCATCCCTTAAGTTTTCATAACCTTGTCTGTATCAACGAGATCAAGGATCATGTGCAGATTCTCAATCGGCTAAAGCAGCGTGAGGAAAGTGCCATTGTGATTGCCGCGGGTGGAATGTGTGAAGGCGGACGGGTCATCGATTTTCTGCGCGAATTACTGCCGTTGGAATCCACCGATGTTCTGTTCGTAGGCTACCAAGCAGAGGGAACCTTGGGGCGCGCGATACTTAGTGGTCAATCGCCGGTGACCATTGACGAGGAGTCAGTGGAGGTCAGTGCGCAGGTCAGCGCGCTAGGTGGCTATTCTGCTCATGCGGATGAAGATGGCTTGATGGAATTCGTCTTGTCTATGGAGCCGCCACCACGGCACGTCCGTATCATTCATGGTGAGCCTCAAGCGCAGGGCGATTTTGCAAGACGAATTCGTCGCGAGCTACCAAATGTTGAGGTAAGCTTGGCAGCACAGCAACATGAATTAGAAATAGGTACACCAGCCAATGGCAGTTGATAGTTATGCACTACTACAGGAATTGCAGCGTAATGGCGCCCGGAGCGGTGAAGCGCTTGGCGAGCATTTTGGCGTAAGCAGAGCGGCTATTTCGAAGCGACTGAAGTCACTGGATGAGGTGGTAGAGAGTTTTCCTTCGCGTGGCTACGTAATCCGACCAAAACGGCAGTTTGTAAGTGATGAGGCGCTGGTGGCGCTGCGCTCACAGCTAGCAAATTGGACCATCAGCTCGCAGCTTGAAATACCCTCTACCAATAGCGCGTTGATTGAAGAAGCGCGCGCTGGTGACGTGCAGCCCAAACTTCTTTTAGCCGAATTACAGACAGCTGGACGCGGTCGCCGAGGGCGAAGTTGGCAACAACCAATGGGCACGGGCCTATCTTTTAGTTGCCGTTGGCAGTTTGAAGAGGGTTTCAGCGTTCTGGCGGGATTGAGTTTGGCGGTAGGGGTTTGGGCGTCTGAAGTGCTAGCGAAACTCGGTTATGATACCCAGCTTAAATGGCCGAATGACATTTATTACCAAGGCGCCAAGCTTGGCGGTGTCCTCGTTGAGGTTGAAGGTGACGTGGATGGGCCAGTGACGGTGGTGGTGGGAATTGGGATTAACCTAACCATGACGCCACCCATTGATGCGCCCGTTGCCTGTCTTGAAACCACACGTAAAGACGAGCTATTTGTGGCCTTAGCACAAGGTATTATGCGGGGGCTTAGTGGCTATAGTCAGCACGGGTTTGGCACGCTGAGGGAGCCCTGGTTGGCTCGAGCGTTGTGGCGAGGGCAGTTGGTGAGCTTGGCCTCCGTTAGTGAAAAGATCGAAGGTAGGATGGTAGATATCGCGGAAGACGGTGCCTTAGTGCTAGAGGTGGATGGCGTGCGTAGGAAGTACAGCGGCGGCGAAGTGAGCTTGAGGGCGGTACCGTGACGTTGTATTTGGACATCGGTAACACTTGGATTAAGTATCAGCTTGAGCGGCCGGGCTTAGCTCCTCAGCAGGGTCGGGTGGAAAGTCTCAATGACATTGATGAACCAGTAGACAAACTGGTGTTCGCTTCAGTACGCACAAAGCAAGCTACCAGAGCACTGCTCTCTTGTTTCCTAGCGCGAGGCGTACCCTGTTACGAAGCTTACGTTTCGTCCAGTGCCGAGCTCAGCTGTGACTATGATACGCCCGCAACCTTAGGCATAGATCGTTGGTTGGCTGCCTTAGCCGCCCAGCAGCGCTTTGGTGATTGTATCGTGGCAGATGCGGGGACGGCACTTACGGTAGATTGGGTTAGTGGCGGCCGATATCGCGGCGGTGTGATTGTTCAAGGCCTACAACAGAGCGTAAACAACCTGTTGTCGGGCACCCATCTAGTGGGCGAAGTGAGCTTTGATAGCTTGCCCTGTGTGCCTACAAATACGGCTCATGCGGTGGGTTTGGGTGCTATGGCTCAAGCTGAGGGGTTGATAGACGGTCTAAGGGTGCGTTGGCAGACCGATGCACCGCTGGTGTTAACGGGTGGCGATGCGCCTAACTTAATACGGTTTATGGATGGCAGGGCGGAGTATTGCCCAAACTTAGTGATAGAGGGGCTGAAGAAAGCGTCGTTAAGGGAAGTTAAATGAAGGCAGTGGCGGCAATTTTAATAATTCTAAATCTCGGTTTGGCCTATTGGCTATGGTCTGGCAAGGCAGTCAATCCCCAGGCTAACGTAGCTGCGTCTAGCTCTGGAGTGGCAGGTAGCTGCTATAGCGTTAATGTTTATGACGAGGAAGTATTGGATTCCTTGCGTACGGCAATTCGAAAGTTACAGGGCAGCCTAGTAACCGAGGAATTCTCCCAGTGGGTGGATGGCGATAAGTGGTGGGTGGTAAGCGCTGAGAATCCCGAGCAAAGCCTTGATGGCTATCGCGCAATGGTTAATGGCGCCTTTGAGATAGCCGACGGACCAAAAGCGGGTAGATATTCGTTAGGAATCTTTAGCTCTGAATCAAATGCCAACGCTTTACGGCGTGAATTAGGTGAAGAAAATTTAAATTCTGAATTGTTGCTTTATCAGCTAAGAAAGCCCGCATGGCGCGCCGTTATTAGAGTGGAGCAGGCTGAGGGGCTAATAAATCGCTATCAGCTTGAATTTATTGAAAAAAAATCCTGTTGAGGGGTTGTCACGGGGCGTTCATTTAACTAATATACGCCCCGCTGAAAGGCAGTAGAGCTGGTGTAGCTCAGTTGGTAGAGCAACTGACTTGTAATCAGTAGGTCGTAGGTTCAACTCCTATCACCAGCTCCATTTTATAAGTTAAATATTTGATTTTAATCAAAATAATCGTTTGACTTATGGCCTGGTGTCGCTATTATGCACACCGCCCTGCAGGGGTTCCCGAGTGGCCAAAGGGATCAGACTGTAAATCTGACGCGCAAGCTTCGGTGGTTCGAATCCACCCCCCTGCACCATTTTTAAAGTTACCTTATTTGGGTATTAAGCGGGCATGGTACAATGGTAGAACCTCAGCCTTCCAAGCTGATGATGCGGGTTCGATTCCCGCTGCCCGCTCCAAGAATTTTTCAAATTTTGGGTTAATGCTCTTATAGCTCAGTTGGTAGAGCGCGTCCTTGGTAAGGACGAGGTCAGCGGTTCAAATCCGCTTAAGAGCTCCAATTATCTGTGGGAGGCTTGTAAAGCCTCCTGTTCGTGTTTAAATCACCCTGGTGAGGAATTGGTCAGATGGCTAAAGAAAAATTTGAACGTTCCAAGCCCCACGTAAACGTGGGCACAATCGGTCACGTTGACCATGGTAAAACAACTCTAACTGCAGCACTTACTCGC
>NZ_REFJ01000006.1:0-82386 GCF_003688415.1 Umboniibacter marinipuniceus | reverse complement strand
GCTAAAGAAAAATTTGAACGTTCCAAGCCCCACGTAAACGTGGGCACAATCGGTCACGTTGACCATGGTAAAACAACTCTAACTGCAGCACTTACTCGCGTATGTGCAGAAGTTTACGGCGGTACAGCGGTAGCGTTTGACGGTATCGATAACGCTCCTGAAGAGCGTGAGCGTGGTATCACGATCGCAACTTCACACGTTGAGTATGATTCACCAACACGTCACTACGCACACGTAGACTGCCCAGGGCACGCGGATTATGTTAAGAACATGATCACTGGTGCTGCGCAGATGGACGGAGCAATCCTAGTATGTGGCGCGACTGATGGCCCAATGCCACAGACTCGTGAGCACATCTTGCTATCTCGTCAGGTAGGTGTACCTTACATCGTAGTATTCTTGAACAAAGCTGACCTGCTTGCAGAAGATTGTGGCGGCGTTGATTCAGAAGAATACGAAGAGATGCTAGAGCTAGTTGAAATGGAAATTCGTGAGATTCTTGAGCAGTACGAATTCCCAGGTGACGACACGCCAATCATCCCAGGTTCTGCGCTTATGGCGTTGAACGGTCAAGATGAGCATGGTTTGGGAACCACAGCGGTTGCTAAGCTAGTTGAAACACTTGATTCTTACATCCCTGAGCCAGAGCGTGCGGTAGATGGTGCATTCTTGATGCCTATCGAAGACGTATTCTCAATCGCTGGTCGTGGTACTGTAGTAACAGGCCGTGTTGAGCGTGGTATCGTAAACGTAGGTGACGAAGTTGAGCTTATCGGTATCCGTGAGACAACTACTACTACTTGTACTGGTGTTGAAATGTTCCGTAAGTTGCTTGACGAAGGTCGTGCAGGTGAGAACATTGGTGCACTACTACGTGGTACTAAGCGTGATGACGTTGAGCGTGGTCAGGTTATGGCTAAGCCGGGTTCAATCAAGCCGCACACAGTATTCGATTGTGAAGTATACGTTTTGTCGAAAGACGAAGGTGGACGTCACACTCCTTTCTTCAAGGGCTACCGTCCACAGTTCTACTTCCGTACAACTGACGTGACTGGTTCTTGTGAGCTTCCAGAAGGCACTGAAATGGTAATGCCTGGTGATAACGTTGCAATGCACGTTACACTTATCGCGCCTATCGCGATGGAAGAAGGTTTGCGTTTCGCAATCCGTGAAGGTGGCCGTACTGTAGGCGCCGGCGTTGTTTCTAAGATCGTAGAATAATCTTAGTGTAACGATTCTAGCGGCTCGAATTGTCGGGTCGCTGGTTTTCCTCCCTTGGGAGGATTGCAGGCCAGTAGTTCAATTGGTAGAGCACCGGTCTCCAAAACCGGGTGTTGGGGGTTCGAGTCCCTCCTGGCCTGCCATTTTATTTTATGGATTCAGGTTTCGTATATGACAGAACAAAACGAAGCGCAAGAATCAAGTTTCGACGCCCTTAAGTGGGTTTTTGTCGTTATTTTGGTTGGTGCGGCAATTGCAACGAATGTCTATCTAGATACTTATTCTTCATGGATTCGTTGGGGTGGTATCGCAGCGCTGTCTGTTGTTGCAGCGGGTATCGCATTGCTTACCGCGAAGGGTAAGGGTTTTTTGGTGTCGCTGGCGGCTTCGCGCAGTGAACTACGTAAGGTTATTTGGCCTACGCGTAAAGAAACAAATCAAACAACCTTGATTGTCTTGGTGGTAGTTGTCATCATGGGTATCATTCTGTATTTCATTGATATGCTCCTTGGTTGGGGTATTTCTTCCATCATTGGCTAGGAGTAGACATGTCAAAGCGTTGGTACGTAGTTCATGCTTATTCTGGGTACGAGAAGAAAGTAGCGTTGGCACTTCAGGAGCGCGTAGAGCTTCTTGGTATGCAGGACAGCTTCGGTGATATCTTAGTTCCTACTGAAGAAGTTGTTGAGATGCGCGCAGGTCAGAAGCGCAAGAGTGAGCGTAAGTTCTTCCCTGGATATGTACTTGTTCAGATGGAATTGTCTGATGCTTCGTGGCATCTTGTTAAAGAGACGCCGCGTGTTATGGGCTTCATTGGTGGAAAGGCTGATAAGCCATCGCCAATCACAGAGGCTGAAGCAAACAAGATTTTGGATCGCGTGCAGTCGGATGACAAGCCAAGACCGAAGACAGTCTTCGAGCCTGGTGAAGTTGTTCGCGTTAATGACGGTCCTTTCAATGACTTTAATGGTGTTGTTGAAGAAGTAGATTATGAGAAGAGTCGCCTGAAGGTGGCCGTACTTATTTTCGGGCGTTCTACGCCGGTTGAGCTAGAATTCGGTCAGGTCGAAAAGGCCTAAGCTCAACACGCTGAAATAAGCCTGCTTTAATCGGAATGATTGAGGTGGGCTTTTTGCGCGTTAAAAAACGTGCTAAATCGCCTTGTGGCGTTAACCGGGGAGCCTAGCGGCGTTTGTACCCAATAGGAGAAGTAAAATGGCTAAGAAAGTTGAAGCTTATATCAAGCTACAGGTGCCAGCAGGTAAGGCTAATCCAAGTCCACCAGTTGGTCCAGCGCTAGGTCAGCGCGGTGTTAACATCATGGAGTTTTGTAAGGCGTTTAACGCAGAAACTCAGGATATGGAAGCAGGTCTTCCAATCCCAGTTGTGATCACTGTTTACGCAGATCGTTCTTTCACGTTCATCAGAAAGACGCCTCCAGCGTCGGTTCTGCTGCGCAAAGCTGCAGGTATCCAGAAAGGTTCTGGTACGCCTAACACCGTTAAAGTTGCTTCGGTAACTCGCGAGCAGTTGGAAGAAATCGCTACCACCAAGATGGCAGATCTTACAGCAGCTGATATGGATGCTGCGGTACGTACAATTGCTGGCTCTGCACGTAGTGCGGGCATCACTGTAGAGGGTCTGTAATCCATGGCTAAGCTAACTAAGCGTCAAAAGCTAATCGCAGAGAAAGTTGATAGCACTAAGCTATACAGCATTTCAGAAGCGGTTGCGCTAATTAAAGAATTAGGTACAGCTAAGTTCGAAGAGACCGTAGAGGCCGCTGTGAACTTGGGTATCGATCCACGTAAATCCGACCAAGCTATCCGTGGTGCAACAACGTTGCCACATGGTACTGGTAAGACCGTTCGCGTTGCTGTTTTCACTCAAGGTGCAAACGCTGACGCTGCGAAGGAAGCTGGTGCTGACCTCGTAGGTATGGATGAACTTGCTGCTGAAATTAAAGGCGGCATGATGGATTTTGACGTTGTTGTTGCATCACCTGATGCAATGCGCGTTGTAGGACAGTTGGGTCAGGTTTTAGGTCCTCGCGGCCTAATGCCAAACCCTAAGACTGGTACTGTAACTCCAGACGTAGCAACTGCTGTTGCAAACGCGAAGGCTGGTCAGGTTCGTTTCCGTGCTGATAAAGGCGGTATCGTTCATGGCGGCATCGGTCGTGTTTCATTCGACGAAGTTGCTATCAAAGAGAACCTTGAGTCGTTGCTTGCTGAGCTTAAGAAGCTTAAGCCTGCTGCTGCTAAAGGTCAGTACGTTAAGAAGATTACGCTTTCAAGCACTATGGGTCCTGGTCTAAGCCTTGACCTTGGTTCGCTAGAAGCATAATCGGCTTAAACTTTGGGGTCTGAATACATGTATTCAGGCCATCAAAGACCGTAGGTGTGCTTGCACTTAATAGCCTACGCAGATGGTGTTGTTTCCCAAACCAGTTTTAGCTGGATTTGTGTTGAGCACCGAGGTGATCTAGCAATATTGCTAGGTTTTATTCAAATCCAGGAGTGACTATATGGCTATTGGACTAGAAGGCAAGAAAGCGATTGTCGCAGAAGTCCAGCAAGCTGCAGAAAGCGCATTGTCAGCTGTGATCGCGGATTCACGCGGTGTAACAGTTGGTGATATGAACGCTTTACGCAAAGAGGCTCGTGAGAACGGCGTTTGGTTAAAAGTTGTTCGTAACACCTTGGCGCGTCGCGCTCTTCAGGGTACCGAATTCGAATGTGTTTCTGACACATTGGTTGGTCCAAGTATTATCGCATTCTCTTCCGAGCACCCAGGTGCCGGCGCGCGTATTCTTAAAGAATTCGCTAAGAGCAACGATAAGCTTGAACTTAAAGGTGCTGCGTTCGAAGGTAAAGTAACGGACATCGCGTTGTTGGCAAGCTTGCCTACATACGACGAAGCTATTGCTAAGCTTATGAGCGTTATGAAAGAAGCGTCTGCGGGTAAGTTGGTTCGCACTATTGCGGCTATTCGCGATCAAAAAGAAGCAGAAGCAGCTTAATTCACGGATTATCCGTAAGCTTTTGTTTTGTTTGTCTATTAATACGAGCAAATATGCTCACTAAATTAGGTACTGACTCATGTCTTTGACTAAAGAAGATATCATCAACGCAGTTGCAGAAATGTCTGTAACAGACGTAGTTGCTCTTATTGAAGCAATGGAAGAAAAATTCGGCGTATCAGCAGCGGCAGCAGTAGCTGTAGCTGGCGGTGCAGATGCTGGCGGCGCAGCTGCTGAGCAAACTGAATTCGACGTTGTTCTTACCGGCGCAGGCGATAAGAAAGTTAACGTAATTAAAGCCGTTCGTGGTCTTACAGGTCTTGGCCTTAAAGAAGCGAAAGGAATGGTTGACGGCGTACCGTCAACTGTTAAAGAAGGCGTATCTAAGGATGACGCAGAAGCAGCTAAAGCAGAGCTTGAAGCAGCTGGCGCATCTGTTGAACTTAAGTAATACTGAGTTCAATAAAACGCTACTCGCTAGCACCTGCTAGCGGGCGAGGCTGGCGGTTTTTACCGTCAGCCTTTTGTCGTTTAAGAAATTGCCAACCATGACGGCATAAAATTATGGAAGTCCACCGCAGCTTTAATGCGGAAATTAGGTGCACCACCCGTGCACAAAGGTTGTTTGACCTATCAACAAGGTGCAACAAGCTGGGGAACGCTGATGGCTTATTCATACACTGAGAAGAAACGCATTCGTAAAGATTTCGGTAAACTACCGGAAGCAATGGATGTGCCTTTCCTACTCTCGATTCAGCTCGATTCATACAAGAAGTTCACGCAGGATGGTGTTAATCCTGATGCGCGTCTTGATATGGGTCTTCAGGCTGCTTTCAAATCTGTTTTTCCAATCGTTAGTCATTCGGGCAGCGCAGCGCTCGAATACGTAAGCTACGTATTGGGCGATCCGGAATTTGATGTTCAAGAATGTATTTTACGTGGCGTGACATACGCTGTACCGCTACGTGTTCGTGTTCGCTTGATTATCTACGATAAAGACTCTGGTAATAAGAGTATTAAAGATATCAAGGAGCAGGAAGTTTATATGGGCGAAATTCCGCTCATGACTGAAAATGGTACCTTTGTAATCAATGGTACCGAACGAGTGATTGTGTCACAGCTTCACCGTTCACCAGGTGTTTTCTTTGATCACGACAAAGGCAAGACTCACGCATCAGGCAAACTATTGCATTCTGCGCGTGTTATTCCTTACCGTGGCTCATGGTTAGATTTCGAGTTCGATCCGAAGGATAATGTCTTCGTCCGTATCGACCGTCGCCGTAAGCTTCCGGTAACTATCCTTTTGCGTGCAATTGGCTACACCAACGAAGAAATTCTTTCTCGTTTCTTTGATACTGACACCTACAAAATCACGAAGAAGGGCTTGATGCTCAAGCTTATTCCTCAGCGTCTTCGTGGTGAAATTGCGGCGTTTGATATCATTGATCCAGATGGCAACACCATTGCTGAAGAAGGTCGTCGTATTACGGCGCGCCATATTCGTAGCATTGAGAAGAGTGGCCTGAAAGAGCTTCTAGTTCCTGTTACTTATCTTGCTGGTAAAGCATTGGCGAACGACATCATCGATAAGAAGACCGGTGAAGTTATCGTTGAGTGTAATACCGCGGTAAGTGAAGAAGTATTGGAGCAGCTAGGCACCGCAGGTGTTAAGACCTTCAATACGCTCTACACCAACGAGCTTGATTGTGGTGACTTCATCTCTGAGACGCTTCGCATCGATACCACGCGTACCGAGCTTGAGGCGCTAGTTGAAATCTACCGCATGATGCGTCCAGGCGAGCCGCCAACGAAGGATTCTGCAGAAGGTCTCTTCCAGAATTTATTCTTCTCGGCAGAGCGTTATGATCTGTCAGCGGTTGGTCGTATGAAGTTCAACCGTCGTCTTGAGCTTGAAGGTGACGAGGGTGAAGGTACGCTTTCTCCTGAAGACATCGTTCGTGTTATCGAAGAGCTTATCAATATCCGCAACGGCAAGGGCGAGGTCGATGACATCGATCACCTAGGTAACCGTCGAGTTCGCTCGGTTGGTGAAATGGCCGAAAACCAATTCCGTGTTGGTCTTGTTCGTGTTGAACGTGCGGTGAAAGAACGTCTTTCGATGGCGGAGAGCGAAGGCTTAATGCCGCAGGATCTCATTAACGCTAAGCCGGTAGCGGCGGCGGTGAAAGAGTTCTTCGGTTCAAGCCAGTTGTCTCAGTTCATGGATCAAAACAATCCATTATCTGAAATTACGCACAAGCGACGTGTATCGGCGTTAGGCCCAGGTGGTTTGACTCGTGAGCGTGCTGGTTTTGAGGTGCGTGACGTTCACTCAACTCACTACGGTCGAGTTTGTCCAATTGAAACGCCGGAAGGTCCAAACATTGGTTTGATCAACTCCTTGGCGACCTATGCACAAGCTAACCAGTATGGCTTCCTAGAGAGCCCGTACCGCGTCGTCAAGAACGGTAAGGTCACCGACGAAGTTGTCTACCTTTCTGCCATTGACGAGATGCGTTCTGTGATCGCACAGGCTTCGGCAACGGTTAATGCTAAGGGTGAGCTGACTGACGAACTCGTTAACGTTCGTTACGAAAGTGAATTTACCGTTAAGCCGGCGGCTGACGTCCAGTATCAGGATGTTTCGCCTAAGCAGGTTGTCTCGGTAGCGGCATCACTAATTCCATTCCTAGAGCACGATGATGCTAACCGAGCGCTAATGGGCTCGAACATGCAGCGTCAGGCGGTACCAACACTGAAGGCGCAGAAGCCATTAGTAGGTACAGGTATGGAGCGCGCGGTGGCACGTGACTCAGGCGTTTGTGCCGTAGCACGTCGTGGCGGTGTGATTGATTCAGTTGATGGCGGTCGAATCGTTGTTCGTGTTGCTGACGAAGAAGTCGGTGATGACGCAGGTGTAGATATCTACAACCTAACGAAGTACACCCGTTCTAACCAGAACACCTGTATTTCGCAGCGTCCTATCGTTAATGAAGGCGACATCGTAGCCCGTGGCGACATCCTAGCAGACGGTCCATCCGTTGACTTGGGTGAGTTGGCGCTAGGTCAGAACATGCGTATCGCATTCATGCCTTGGAACGGTTACAACTTCGAGGATTCGATTCTTGTATCGGAGCGCGTTGTTGAAGAAGATCGTTTCACTAGCATTCACATTCAGGAGCTGACTTGTGTTGCTCGTGATACCAAGTTGGGCTCAGAGGAAATTTCTGCTGATATCCCTAACGTTGGTGAAGCGGCACTATCGAAGCTAGACGAATCGGGTATTGTCTACATTGGTGCAGAAGTTGATGCCAATGATATTCTGGTTGGTAAAGTAACGCCAAAGGGCGAAACTCAGCTTACGCCAGAAGAGAAACTACTCCGTGCTATCTTCGGTGAGAAGGCGTCTGATGTTAAGGATACTTCGCTACGTGTTCCAACCAGTACCAAAGGTACGGTTATTGATGTTCAAGTGTTTACTCGTGACGGCTTAGCCAAAGACACGCGTTCACTGGAAATCGAAAAGGACATGCTGGACGAATACCGCAAAGATTTGAACGAAGAGTTCCGTATTGTTCAGTCGGCAACTTACGGTCGTCTTGAGAAGCAGCTAATCGGTAAGAAAGTTACCGGTGGTGCTGGCCTTAAGAAGGGTGATGAGTTAACAGCCGAGCTTCTAGCTGGTCTTGAGAAAGACGAGTGGATGAAGATTCGTCTTGCAGACGACAGCGCAAACGAAGCAATCGAAGCGGCGAAGACTCAGCTTGAGACAGTTCGAGCAGAACTTGACGAGCGCTTTGAAGTTAAGCAGGGCAAAATCCGCAGCGGCGATGATTTGGCTCCTGGTGTACTGAAGATTGTTAAGGTTTATCTTGCCGTTAAACGTCGTATCCAGCCGGGTGATAAGATGGCTGGTCGTCATGGTAACAAGGGTGTTATCTCGGTCATTATGCCGGTAGAAGACATGCCTTATGATGAAAATGGCGTGCCTGTTGATATCGTATTGAACCCACTTGGTGTTCCTTCGCGAATGAACGTTGGTCAGATTCTTGAAACTCACCTTGGCCTAGCGGCTAAAGGTTTGGGTGAAAAGATAGATCGCATGATGAAAGAGCAGCGTAAGCTTGCTGAGATTCGTGAGTTCCTCATGGAGCTATATAACACTGGTGGCGATCAGCATACTGATATCAGCGAGCTGACTGACGAAGAAGTGTTGCACATGCTTGGTAACTTGAAAGCAGGTGTACCTATGGCAACACGCGTATTTGATGGTGCTCGCGAGAGTGAAATCAAAGAGCTTCTTCGTCTAGCGGATCTACCTGATTCAGGTCAGATGACCTTGTTCGACGGTCGTACAGGTAATGCGTTTACGCGCCCTGTGACAGTTGGCTACATGTACATGCTCAAATTGAACCACCTTGTTGATGACAAGATGCACGCTCGTTCAACAGGTTCATACAGCCTCGTAACGCAGCAGCCACTAGGTGGTAAAGCTCAGTTCGGTGGTCAGCGCTTCGGTGAGATGGAAGTGTGGGCACTTGAGGCGTACGGTGCAGCGTATACGTTGCAGGAAATGTTGACCGTTAAATCGGATGACGTTAACGGCCGTACCAAGATGTACAAAAATATTGTCGACGGCGATCACCGTATGGAGCCAGGCATGCCGGAGTCTTTCAACGTATTGTTGAAAGAGATCCGCTCGCTAGGTATCGATATGGAATTGGACACAGACGACTGAGTTGAATCAGTAGGCGAGGCCATTCCGGCTTCGCCTGCGTAGTGGAGGAAATACCTTGAAAGACTTATTGAATCTACTGAAGTCACCGGGCCAAGTAGAAGAGTTTGATTCCATCCGCGTCGGCTTAGCGTCGCCAGAGATGATCCGCTCTTGGTCTTACGGTGAAGTGAAGAAGCCAGAGACAATTAACTACCGTACGTTCAAGCCTGAACGTGACGGATTGTTCTGCGCTAAAATCTTCGGACCAGTAAAAGATTACGAGTGCTTGTGTGGTAAGTACAAGCGTCTAAAGCACCGCGGTGTTATTTGTGAGAAGTGTGGCGTTGAAGTTGCGTTGGCGAAAGTTCGCCGTGAGCGCATGGGTCACATTGAGCTTGCAGCACCTGTGGCACACATTTGGTTCCTAAAATCACTGCCATCGCGCATTGGTTTGCTGCTCGATATGACGCTTCGTGATATCGAACGTGTTCTCTACTTCGAATCTTTCGTCGTAACGAACCCGGGCATGACCACGTTGGAAGTCGGTCAGTTGCTTACTGACGAGCAGTACTTCGAAGCGATGGAAGAATTCGGCGACGAGTTCGAAGCTAAGATGGGTGCTGAAGCAATTCAGTCACTTATGTTAGACATGGATATCAAGAACGAAATCGAGCGTTTGCGCGAAGAAATTCCTGCCACTAACTCGGAAACCAAGATCAAGAAGCTATCTAAGCGCGTTAAGTTGCTAGAGGCCTTAGATCAGTCGGGCAACCGTCCTGAGTGGATGATTCTGGAAGCACTTCCAGTTCTTCCGCCGGATCTTCGCCCATTGGTTCCGCTTGAAGGTGGCCGTTTCGCAACGTCTGACCTTAACGATCTATACCGTCGTGTGATCAACCGTAACAACCGCTTGAAGCGTTTGTTGGAGTTGGGAGCGCCGGATATTATTGTTCGTAACGAAAAGCGTATGCTTCAGGAATCTGTTGATGCGTTGCTAGATAACGGCCGTCGTGGACGAGCTATTACTGGTTCGAACAAGCGTCCTTTGAAGTCACTTGCTGACATGATCAAAGGTAAGCAGGGTCGTTTCCGTCAGAACTTGCTCGGTAAGCGAGTTGATTACTCGGGTCGTTCGGTAATTGTTGTTGGTCCTACACTGCGCTTGCACCAGTGTGGCCTACCTAAGAAGATGGCACTTGAGCTATTCAAGCCGTTCATTTATAGCAAGCTTCAAGCGCGTGGTTTGGCAACAACAATTAAGTCAGCTAAGAAGATGGTTGAGCGAGAAGACGCAGTAGTGTGGGATATTCTTGACGAAGTAATTCGCGAGCACCCAGTACTTTTGAACCGTGCGCCAACACTTCACCGCTTAGGTATCCAGGCTTTTGAGCCGGTACTTATCGAAGGTAAAGCTATTCAGCTACACCCGCTCGTTTGTGCAGCGTACAACGCTGACTTCGATGGTGACCAAATGGCTGTACACGTACCGTTGACCATTGAAGCGCAGCTCGAAGCACGCGCGCTGATGATGTCAACAAACAACGTATTATCGCCTGCCAACGGCGAGCCAATCATCGTACCTTCACAGGACGTGGTATTGGGCTTGTACTGGCTAACCCGTGACCGTGTTAACGCAATGGGTGAAGGGATGGTATTCGAGAGCATGGCAGAGGTTTCTCGCGCCTATCACTCGAACCAGGTTGACCTTCAGGCACGCGTGAAAGTACGTTTCACCGATAAAGAGACGGGCGAAAGAGAGATCGTAGACACCACGGTTGGCCGTGCACTGTTGTTCGAAATCCTACCAAAGGGTCTTTCGTTTGATCTTGTTAACAAGCCGATGGTTAAGAAGGCAATCTCAGCAGTTATTGATGAGTGCTACCGTACCGTAGGTCTTAAGTCGACTGTTATCTTGGCTGACCGTCTGATGTACGCTGGATTTGAATACTCGACGAAGTCGGGCTCTTCAATTGGTGTTAACGATTTCGAGATTCCAGCTGCGAAAGCTGAGCTTATTGCTCAGGCCGAAGCTGAAGTGAAAGAAATTGAAAATCAGTACGCGTCTGGTTTGGTTACACACGGCGAAAAATACAACAAAGTGATCGATATCTGGTCTCGTACTAACGACCTCGTTGCCAAAGCAATGATGGACGGCATCGAGAACGAATTCGTTATCAACCGCGACGGCGAAGAAGAGAAGCAGCCTAGCTTCAACTCAGTCTTCATGTACGCTGATTCAGGCGCTCGAGGCTCTCCAGCTCAGATTCGTCAGTTGGCAGGTATGCGTGGTTTGATGGCGCGTCCGGATGGTTCGATTATTGAGTCTCCTATTACCGCTAACTTCCGTGAAGGTTTGAGCGTACTTCAGTACTTCATTTCTACCCACGGTGCGCGTAAAGGTTTGGCTGATACGGCATTGAAGACGGCAAACTCGGGTTACCTAACTCGTCGTTTGGTTGACGTGGCGCAGGACGTTGTAGTTACTGAAGCTGACTGTGGTACCGCAGAAGGCCTGGTTATGGCGCCAATCATCGAAGGTGGTGACATCATCGAGTCGTTGGGTAATCGTATCCTTGGTCGTGTGGTTGCGCGTGACGTAGAAGTTGACGGCGAAGTAATTCTTGCGGCGGGCACCTTGATTGATGAGGCAGAAGTTAACCTTATCGATAGCTCAAACGTTGATGAAATCATCGTTCGTAGCTCCATCACCTGTGAGGCAGAGCACGGTATTTGTGCGGCGTGTTACGGTCGTGACTTGGCTCGTGGTCATATCACGAACCCAGGCGATTCAGTAGGTGTTGTTGCGGCTCAGTCGATTGGTGAGCCAGGAACTCAGCTTACCATGCGTACGTTCCACATTGGTGGTGCGGCATCGCGTGCATCGGCAGACGATAGCATCCGCGTTAAGCAGGAAGGTACGATTCGTTTACATAATGTTAAGTACGTTACCCGTGCTGACGGCAATCTCGTGGTTACAGCGCGTTCTGGTGAAATCGCTGTGGCAGATGAGAACGGTCGCGAGCGTGAGCGTTATAAGCTGCCATACGGTGCAGTGCTTTCTATCAAAGAAGGTGACAAAGTCGACGGCGGCGCGCAGGTTGCGAAGTGGGATCCTCACACGCACCCAATCGTCTCTGAGGTAGCTGGTACCGTTCAGTTTAGCGGTATGGAAGAAGGTCTTTCTATTCGCAGTCAAACGGATGAGATTACCGGTCTTTCCACACGTGCTGTAATTGATGTGAATGAGCGTTCTTCAGCGGGTAAGGATCTTAAGCCTACCGTAACGCTAGTTGATGCCAAAGGTAAGGAAATTAGCCTACCTAACAGTAACGCACCAGCTCACTACGCCTTGCCATCAAACGCTATCTTCTCGTTGAGCGATGGTGATGAGATTGGTATTGGTGATGTTGTCGCCCGTATTCCTCAGGAATCGAGTGGTAACAAGGATATTACCGGTGGTCTACCACGCGTGGCTGACTTGTTTGAAGCGCGTAAGCCGAAAGAGCCGTCAATCTTGGCGGAGATTTCAGGTACCGTTTCATTCGGTAAAGAAACTAAAGGCAAGCGTCGTCTTGTGATTACTCCTAACAACGGCGAGTTACTTGCCGATGGTTCAACACATTGGGAACAGTTGATTCCTAAGCATCGTGTTATGGGCGTATTCGAAGGTGAAACGGTTGCTAAGGGTGAAGAAATTGCGGATGGTCCACCAAACCCACACGACATTTTACGTCTAAGGGGTGTTGAGGCGCTGACCGACTATATCACTAACGAAATTCAAGAAGTTTACCGTCTACAGGGCGTTGGCATTAACGATAAGCACATCGAAGTTATCGTTCGTCAGATGCTCCGTAAAGTCGAGATTCTCGACGGTGGTGACTCTGAATACATCAAGGGTGAGCAGATCGAATATCAAGCGATCGTTGCAGCTAACAAGAAATTGGAAGCAGAAGGCAAAATGCCAGCCCACTTCGAGCGTATGCTACTCGGTATTACCAAGGCATCGTTGGCGACAGAAAGCTTTATTTCTGCGGCATCGTTCCAGGAGACAACTCGCGTCCTAACGGAAGCAGCTGTAACCGGTAAGTCTGACAGCCTTCGCGGTCTGAAGGAAAACGTTGTTGTTGGTCGTCTAATACCTGCCGGTACGGGCCTTGCTTACCACAGTGAGCGTCGTCGTAAGCGTGCCGTTAAGGTTGAAGACACTGGTTCATTAGGTGTTTCGGCTGATGAAGTCGAAGCGGCTTTGACCGAGGCCTTGAAAGGCAACTTCTAAGATGGTCGCGTTAGGAGGGGAATCCCCTCTTGACGCACTTGATCACCATCTATACAATGCGCGCTCCCTATAAATGGGAGCCGTTACTTAGTTTCTAAGTAACATTTTTAGATATTATTGAATTGGAGTAGTTTAATGGCAACGATCAACCAGTTGGTTCGTAAGCCTAGAAAGCGCAAAGTCATTAAGACTGACGTTCCTGCTTTGCAGGCATGTCCGCAGCGCCGTGGTGTATGTACTCGTGTTTACACTACTACCCCGAAGAAACCAAACTCTGCACTTCGTAAGGTTTGCCGTGTTCGTCTAACGAACGGCTTTGAAGTGACTTCCTACATTGGTGGTGAAGGTCACAACTTGCAAGAGCACAGTGTTGTGTTGATTCGTGGCGGTCGTGTAAAAGATTTGCCTGGTGTGCGTTATCACACCGTTCGAGGCACATTGGATACATCAGGTGTTAGTGATCGCCGTCAGGGCCGTTCTAAGTACGGTGCTAAGCGTCCTAAAGCGTAAGCGTTTCTAGAGAATCGAGTAAGGTCTAGGCTGGCTTACAGTCCTAGGAAAGCCTGAAGAAGAGGGTTTTATTATGCCAAGAAGACGAGTTGTCGCAAAACGCGAAATTCTACCGGATCCAAAGTTCGGTGATGTTACGCTAGCGAAATTCATCAACCACGTTATGGTTAGCGGTAAGAAGTCGCTTTCAGAACGTATTGTATATGGCGCACTTGATACTATCGCAGCAAAGTCAGAAGGCGATGCACTAGAAGTATTCAAAGAAGCGCTAGAAAACGTCGCTCCAATGGTTGAGGTTAAGTCTCGCCGTGTGGGTGGTGCAACTTACCAGGTGCCGGTTGAAGTTCGTCCAGCACGTCGTACAGCTCTTGCTATGCGTTGGTTGGTTGAGTTTGCACGTAGCCGTGGTGAGAAGTCCATGCCAGGACGTCTAGCCGGCGAAATTCTTGACGCAGCAGCACAGAAAGGTGGCGCGGTTAAGAAACGTGAAGATGTACACCGTATGGCGGAAGCCAACAAGGCGTTCTCTCACTTCCGCTTCTAAAGAAGTTGGAGTTAGAATTCTTCGCGAGATTAAGGCGGCTGTTTCGACAGCTGCCTTTTTCCCATGAAGTACCCTAAAAAATTAGGAATTATTTGTAGTGGCTCGTAAAACCCCAATTAATCGTTACCGTAACATTGGTATTGTTGCTCACGTTGACGCTGGTAAAACAACTACCACCGAGCGTGTGCTGTTCTATACTGGATTATCTCACAAAATTGGTGAGGTACATGACGGTGCCGCAACGATGGATTGGATGGAGCAAGAGCAAGAGCGTGGTATTACTATTACCTCTGCGGCTACAACCTGCTTCTGGCGGGGAATGGATGCTCAGTTTGATGAGCACCGTATTAATATTATCGATACCCCTGGGCACGTAGACTTCACTATTGAGGTAGAGCGTTCGCTCCGTGTTCTGGATGGTGCTGTTGTTGTGTTGTGTGGTTCGTCCGGTGTGCAGCCACAAACCGAAACAGTATGGCGTCAAGCCAACAAATATGAAGTGCCTCGCGTTGTCTTTGTCAACAAGATGGATCGAGCAGGTGCGGATTATAATAGCGTTGTAGAGCAGCTCCGTGAGCGTCTAGGTGCTAATGCTGTGCCAATGCAATTAACCATTGGTGCTGAAGATGAATTTAAAGGGGTTGTCGATCTTATCAAGATGAAGGCAATTCTTTGGAGTGAAGCTGATCAGGGGATGTCCTTTGAGTACGGTGACATTCCTGCTGAAATGAAGGATGAGTGCGATGAAGCGCGTGAATTCCTCATTGAGACAGCAGCTGAAGCTAATGACGAATTGATGGAAAAGTACCTCGAGGGAGGTGATCTCAGCGAAGCGGAGATTAAGTCGGCTATTCGTCAGCGAACCTTAGCGAATGAAATCGTGCCGGTTTTTGGTGGCTCAGCGTTTAAGAATAAAGGTGTTCAGGCAGTCCTGGATGCAGTTATTGAGTACATGCCATCGCCAACTGAAGTTAAGGCAATCGAAGGTCATTTGCTTGATAAAGATGAAACCGTTGAAGCGCGTGAAGCTAAGGACGATGCGCCGTTTGCTGCGCTAGCTTTTAAGATTGCAACGGACCCGTTTGTGGGAACACTAACTTTCTTCCGAGTCTACTCGGGTAAGTTGGAAACCGGAACGGCCGTGTTTAACTCGGTAAAAGAAAAACGCGAGCGTGTTGGTCGAATGGTGCAGATGCACGCTAACGATCGCCAGGAAATAACCGAAGTTTTGGCAGGTGATATTGCCGCTGCGGTGGGTCTGAAGGACGTCACCACAGGCGACACGCTTTGCGATATGAAGAAGCCTATCGTGCTTGAACGTATGGAGTTCCCTGAGCCGGTTATTTCGGTGGCGGTTGAGCCTCGTTCGAAGCCCGATCAGGAGCGCATGGGTATTGCACTAAGTAAGTTGGCGCAGGAAGATCCGTCGTTCCGCGTTAAAACTGATCCTGAAACGGGTCAGTGTATTATCTCTGGCATGGGTGAGCTACACCTCGATGTGTTAGTTGACCGTATGCGCCGAGAGTTTAACGTTGAGGCAAATATTGGTAAGCCTCAGGTTGCTTACCGCGAAGCGATTAAGAGCAGCTGTGACATCGAAGGTAAGTTCGTTCGACAGTCCGGCGGTAAAGGCCAGTACGGCCATGTAAGAATTAAGTTTGAACCGTCAGAGGAAGAGGGTTTAGAGTTTATCAACGAGATCGTTGGTGGTGTTGTTCCTCGTGAATACATTCCAGCGGTTGGTAAGGGTATCGAAGAGCAAATGCAGAATGGTGTTCTTGCGGGCTACCCATTGATTGGTTTGAAGGCTACCGTATACGATGGATCGTATCACGATGTGGACTCTTCAGAGATGGCGTTTAAGATCGCTGCCGGTATGGCAACTCGTAAGTTGGCAGAAGAAGGCGATGTTATCCTGATGGAACCAGTCATGAAGGTTGAAGTAGTAACTCCAGAGGAAAATATGGGTGATGTTGTTGGTGATTTAAACCGCCGACGTGGCCTTATTTCTGGAATGGAGGAAAGTGCTTCAGGAAAGGTTGTCAATGCCGAAGTCCCTTTGGCGGAGATGTTCGGTTACGCAACCGACCTGCGTTCTGCAACCCAAGGTCGAGCGACCTATACGATGGAGTTCTCTAAGTATTCTGAGGCTCCGAGTAGCGTGGCTGATTCAGTCATCGCTAAGAATCATGTTTCTTAACTGTTAGCTATCGAGGACACTAGTCGTGGCAAAAGAAAAATTTGAACGTTCCAAGCCCCACGTAAACGTGGGCACAATCGGTCACGTTGACCATGGTAAAACAACTCTAACTGCAGCACTTACTCGCGTATGTGCAGAAGTTTACGGCGGTACAGCGGTAGCGTTTGACGGTATCGATAACGCTCCTGAAGAGCGTGAGCGTGGTATCACGATCGCAACTTCACACGTTGAGTATGATTCACCAACACGTCACTACGCACACGTAGACTGCCCAGGGCACGCGGATTATGTTAAGAACATGATCACTGGTGCTGCGCAGATGGACGGTGCAATCCTAGTATGTGGCGCGACTGATGGCCCAATGCCACAGACTCGTGAGCACATCTTGCTATCTCGTCAGGTAGGTGTACCTTACATCGTAGTATTCTTGAACAAAGCTGACCTGCTTGCAGAAGATTGTGGCGGCGTTGATTCAGAAGAATACGAAGAGATGCTAGAGCTAGTTGAAATGGAAATTCGTGAGATTCTTGAGCAGTACGAATTCCCAGGTGACGACACGCCAATCATCCCAGGTTCTGCGCTTATGGCGTTGAACGGTCAAGATGAGCATGGTTTGGGAACCACAGCGGTTGCTAAGCTAGTTGAAACACTTGATTCTTACATCCCTGAGCCAGAGCGTGCGGTAGATGGTGCATTCTTGATGCCTATCGAAGACGTATTCTCAATCGCTGGTCGTGGTACTGTAGTAACAGGCCGTGTTGAGCGTGGTATCGTAAACGTAGGTGACGAAGTTGAGCTTATCGGTATCCGTGAGACAACTACTACTACTTGTACTGGTGTTGAAATGTTCCGTAAGTTGCTTGACGAAGGTCGTGCAGGTGAGAACATTGGTGCACTGCTACGTGGTACTAAGCGTGATGACGTTGAGCGTGGTCAGGTTATGGCTAAGCCGGGTTCAATCAAGCCGCACACAGTATTCGATTGTGAAGTATACGTTTTGTCGAAAGACGAAGGTGGACGTCACACTCCTTTCTTCAAGGGCTACCGTCCACAGTTCTACTTCCGTACAACTGACGTGACTGGTTCTTGTGAGCTTCCAGAAGGCACTGAAATGGTAATGCCTGGTGATAACGTTGCAATGCACGTTACACTTATCGCGCCTATCGCGATGGAAGAAGGTTTGCGTTTCGCAATCCGTGAAGGTGGCCGTACTGTAGGCGCCGGCGTTGTTTCTAAGATCGTAGAATAATCTTAAATACGCGTATTAAAAAAGGCTGCCTTCGGGCAGCCTTTTTAGTTTCTGGGTTGCGGAGTTATCAGTTACGTATGCGTGTGTAGGTACTACTGCGATCTGCGCTTCGACCTGTTGATTTTGCAAGTGAGTAGACAACTCGAGTTCTAACCGCCTCGACGGCAGTCGGTACGCCGTTCACTACCATAGGCGCATAGCGATACTCGCTTATTTCTTCGAGCGAAGCCTCCTCAATGAGTCGAGTAAAGCGAGTATTCTCGTAGCTAGAGCTGCCGATATGTAATTCGCTTTCGATAATATTAAGCTCCGAAGTTTGCCCTGTGGCGTCGATGGTGAATTCTACTACCACCGAGCCCTCAACTTGTTCTCGAAGTAGTCGTTGTGGATAGATACGTGCTGGTCTATAAATGGGATATTGTTCCTCGGTTTCCGAAAACGGAACGCGTTCTGAAATAGCGATACAGTGTTCAGTTGCAAGCTCTGTTTCTCCCCTTCGAGAGTAAATGTTAACTAAGTTGGCGTGGGCTGCTAGAACATATCGATTGTCTTGCTTGCTACTTCCCTCTACTTCGAGCAGGCCGGAAAAGCTACCTTCAGCTCTTGAAAGTCGATTTTCTGACAAATAGTACATGCCCATGAGGTGGTGTGCTAATTGCCGTTTTGTTGTCTGTTCGTTGCTAGGAAAATTTTCGTCGAGTGCCTCTAGTGCGTTTTCGGCAAGCGCTCGGGACTTCGCCTTTTTTCTCTTTAGTGAAGACTCGCTGAGTACCGACGCCATCCCAAGCTGA
Organism: Umboniibacter marinipuniceus; assembly: GCF_003688415.1. Classification (NCBI taxonomy): domain Bacteria; kingdom Pseudomonadati; phylum Pseudomonadota; class Gammaproteobacteria; order Cellvibrionales; family Cellvibrionaceae; genus Umboniibacter; species Umboniibacter marinipuniceus. The sequence continues at coordinate 63,856 of NZ_REFJ01000006.1, read as the reverse complement.
GCTTCTACCCGCTGAATGCTTCCTTCAGGAAATAAATCAGAGGACATATCCAATGCTATATCTGCGAGTCGATTGTGGTCGTATCCATTAGGAAGGTCGTGTGAGTGTCTGAGCAGGGCTTGCGCACCTCTGTAGTACGCTGAGAAGGCTTCGTAGGGGTCGGCGCCCGCTTGCTCTAGCCCGTCGGTCAACGTAATAATAGTTTCCTCTATTCGATGGCCGCACTCACAGCTGGATTCGGGGGTCTCGCGGAGAAAAGAGAGGTATTGATCGCCAATCGTTGCAAGGCCAGGGTGGGGTGGTTGCATCCCCGCGGCGGCGTTGATAGCTTGTTCGAAATATCGTGCCGAGCTGATAGTGTTGTGATTCGCCTTCGAGATTTCAATTGCGTTAATCGTAAGATCCATGGTGATCGTTTCAGCGCTAGTATAGGTGGTCGGCACTACGCTAGTTGGAACGCCCTCGCTCAAGGCGCTAGGCGCGAGCGCTATAAGAGGGGCAAAAACTAGCCCTTTTAATATGTTCATAGTGTGTCCTACATTGATTAATTCGACATACAAGGACGAAGTAGAACATTGCCTTGTGGATCGGTCAACTAGTCGTGCTTATACTCGTTGAGCATACCTAGTTGTGCGTTGACGCTCGAGTACTCTGCACTAAAGCAGGTGGGCAATGTTGTCCGAAATAGCGACTGGTGTTTGAAAAGCGACTTGATGGATTTTCGAGGTTGCTACTGGCGGAGTGCTAGTGTCTACGAGGGTTAGTAGAAGTTCTAACTCGAGTCAAGCGTTGATGCCTTTATATGTCCTTGACATTGAACTTACGACCCAATAGAATTCGCGCTCCCATTTTAAGCTTTCGCTTGTCTTGGGAGTTTGCTGTACCTAATTTTTAGGTGCAAGAAAGAAGGAAAGCTGGCGTAAAGTCAGCATGTTATCGGAGTTTAATCAATGCAGAGCCAACGCATTCGCATTCGCCTGAAAGCATTTGATCATCGTTTAATCGATGCTTCTGCTCAGGAAATTGTCGATACTGCGAAGCGCACTGGCGCGCAGGTACGTGGTCCTATTCCTCTACCTACACGCAAAGAGCGTTACACCATCCTGGTTTCTCCGCACGTCAACAAAGACGCGCGCGATCAGTATGAAATTCGCACCCATAAGCGCATGCTCGACATCGTTGAGCCAACAGAGAAGACTGTTGACGCGTTGATGAAGTTAGATTTGGCGGCTGGTGTCGAGGTTCAAATTAGCCTCGGTTAATCGCAACCCACAACATTATACAAAGTCTAACCACCCTGGTTAGCTTAGTGTAACGCCCTAAATTGGGGCGGCCATAGAGGGTTAAGCCCCGTACACGAGAGGTGAAAACATGACAATTGGTATTGTCGGACGCAAGAGCGGTATGACCCGCGTCTTTACCGATGAAGGTGTGTCTATCCCTGTTTCTGTGATTGAAGTAGATAGCAATCGCATTGTGCAGGTTAAAACAGCCGACACTGATGGTTACAGCGCTGTGCAAGTCACAACTGGTAGCCGTCGTGCCTCCCGCGTAAACAAATCATTAACTGGTCACTTTGCTAAGGCTGGCGTAGAAGCTGGTCGTGGTCTTTGGGAATTCCGTGTTGAAGGACACGATCTCGAAGTCGGTGGTGAAGTTCCACTTGATTTGTTCGCAGCAGGACAAAAAGTAGATGTAACCGGTACGTCTAAAGGTAAAGGTTTCCAGGGCGGCGTAAAGCGCTGGAACTTTAGCATGCAAGACGCTACACACGGTAACTCATTGTCGCACCGTGCTCCTGGTTCGATCGGCCAATGCCAGACTCCTGGTCGAGTCTTTAAAGGCAAGAAAATGGCAGGTCACATGGGATCTGAGCGCGTAACTGTTCAAAGTTTAGAAATCGTTCGCGTTGACGCTGAACGCGGTCTTATTTTGATCAAGGGCGCAATCCCTGGTGCTCCGGGTTCTGACATTGTTGTCAAGCCTGCAGTTAAAGCATCCTGAGGAGGTTACCGATGGAATTGAATCTTTCTACACCAGAAGGCGCAAAGGGAACTCTTGAAGTTTCTGAAGCTACTTTTGGTCGCGAGTTTAACGCCGACCTGGTTCACCAGGCTGTAACGGCGTATCTGGCCGGTGCCCGTCAAGGTACACGCGCTCAGAAAACACGCTCAGATGTTTCAGGTGGCGGTAAGAAGCCATGGAAACAGAAAGGTAGTGGCCGCGCACGTGCCGGTACTATCCGTTCACCAATCTGGCGTGGGGGCGGTGTAACATTTGCTGCACGTCCACAAGATCACAGTCAAAAAATCAACAAGAAAATGTACCGTGCAGCAATGCAGTGCATTTTGTCTGAACTAGCCCGCACTGACCGTTTGGTTGTTGTTGAGCAGTTTGATGTTGAAGCGCCAAAAACTAAGGCGTTGCTAGCTAAGCTAGCTGCTTTTGACGCAAAACACGTTTTAATCGTGACTGAAGCCGTTTCTGAGAACCTATACCTCGCTTCACGTAACGTTCACTCTGTGGATGTTTGTGACGCAGTGTCTGCTAACCCAGTTAGCCTTGTGCACCGTGAGAAGGTCATCGTAACAGTTGAAGCCCTTAAGAAGTTTGAGGAGATGTTAGGATGAACCAAGAGCGTCTATTCAAGGTTCTGCTAGGTCCTCAGGTTACTGAGAAAGCAGCGCTAGCAGCTGAGTCTGCAAACACTGTAGTGTTCAAAGTTACAACTGATGCCAACAAGCTTGAAGTGAAACATGCTATCGAGAAGTTGTTCAACGTTAACGTTGAGTCAGTTCGTTTGTTGAACGTTAAAGGCAAGACCAAGCGTACTCGTTACGGTATTGGTAAGCGCAACGATTGGAAGAAGGCGTATGTCCGTTTGGCCGAAGGTCAAGACATCGACTTCTCGACGTTCGAGTAAGGGGTAGAGATAATGGCAGTTATTAAACGTAAACCAACATCTCCTGGCCGTCGTCACGTAGTTAGTGTTGTAAACACCGAGCTTCATAAAGGTGCTCCGTATGCGCCGCTTCTTGAAAAGAAGAGCAAGTCAGGTGGTCGTAACAACACTGGCCGTATCACTACGCGTCACCGTGGTGGTGGTCATAAGCAGCATTACCGTGTTATCGACTTCCGTCGTAACAAAGATGGTATCCCTGCAACTGTAGAACGTCTAGAGTACGATCCAAATCGTACAGCACACATCGCGCTGATTTGTTATGCCGATGGTGAGCGCCGTTACATCATTGCTCCTAAGGGCGTGAAGGCTGGCGACGTTGTGCAAAGCGGAAGCGCCGCACCTATCAAACCTGGTAACACGTTGCCACTTCGCAACATGCCAGTAGGTTCGGTTATTCACTGCATCGAATTGAAGCCAGGCAAAGGCGCGCAGATTGCTCGTTCAGCCGGTACTTCAGTTCAGTTAGTTGCTCGTGAAGGTCAGTACGCAACTCTACGTCTTCGCTCTGGCGAAATGCGTAAGGTTCCAGCTGATTGCCGCGCAACGTTAGGTGAAGTTTCTAACTCAGAGCACAGTCTACGCTCGTTGGGTAAAGCTGGTGCCACTCGCTGGCGCGGTATTCGTCCAACAGTACGCGGTGTTGCAATGAACCCAGTAGATCACCCACATGGTGGTGGTGAAGGTCGTACTTCAGGTGGCCGTCATCCGGTATCTCCTTGGGGCGTTCCAACCAAGGGTTACAAGACTCGCTCGAACAAGCGTACCGATAAGTTTATCGTACGTCGTCGCAGCAAGTAACGGAGGGTATCAAAAGTGCCACGTTCACTGAAAAAAGGTCCATTTGTAGATTTGCACCTTATGAAAAAAGTGCAAACTGCAGTTGAAGCTAACGACAAGCGCCCTGTTAAGACTTGGTCGCGTCGTTCAATGATTTTGCCAGAAATGATCGGTCTAACCATCGCTGTGCACAACGGTCGTCAACACGTACCAGTTGTAATCAACGAAGAAATGATCGGCCATAAGCTTGGTGAGTTCGCCGGTACCCGCACCTATCGCGGTCATATCGTCGATAAGAAAGCTAAGAAGCGTTAAACACTGGAGTAACGGAAATGGAAGTAGCTGCAAAGTTAAAAGGCGCGCGCATCTCAGCGCAGAAAGCTCGCCTAGTAGCAGACCAGATTCGCGGCAAGGGTGTTGAAGAAGCGCTAGATATTCTAGCTTTCAGCTCCAAGAAAGCAGCTGGTTTGATTAAGAAGGTGCTCGAGTCTGCAATTGCAAACGCTGAGCATAACGAAGGTGCGGATGTCGACGAGTTAAAGGTTTCAACAATCTTTGTCGACGAAGGTATGACAATGAAGCGTATCAAGCCACGTGCGAAAGGACGTGCTGATCGAATCTTCAAGAGAACTTGTCATATCACCGTGAAAGTTTCTGAACAGTAACTTTAGGTTGTAGGAGACCATTTCATGGGTCAAAAAGTACATCCAATCGGTATCCGCCTCGGCATTGTCAAGGATCATAATTCTACTTGGTATGCCAACAGCGGAACCTATGCTGACAATCTTAACGCTGATCTTACAGTGCGCGCCTTCATTAAGAAGAAGCTAGCACATGCATCTGTAAGCCGCGTACAGATTGAGCGTCCAGCTCAGTCAGCTCGCATTACGATTCACACGGCTCGCCCTGGTATCGTGATTGGTAAAAAAGGCGAAGATGTTGAAACTCTACGCAACGAATGCTCGAAGATGATGGGCGTTCCTGTGCAGATCAATATCGAAGAAATTCGTAAGCCGGATCTAGATGCTACTCTCGTTGCTCAAAACGTCGGTAGCCAGCTTGAACGTCGTGTTATGTTCCGTCGTGCTATGAAGCGCGCGGTACAGAATGCAATGCGTCAAGGTGCGCAAGGTATCAAGATTCAGCTAAGTGGTCGTCTAGGCGGCGCAGATATTGCTCGTACCGAGTGGTATCGTGAAGGTCGTGTGCCGTTGCATACACTTCGTGCTGACATCGATTACGGAACATTTGAAGCAATGACTACCTACGGTATCATCGGCATCAAGGTTTACGTATTCAAAGGCGAAATCATTGGCGATAACGCACCAGTTGAAGCAAAACCTGCTAAAACTGGCAAGAAGAAAGCTAAGTAAGGAGTACGCATATGTTACAACCAAAGCGTACAAAGTTCCGCAAGATGATGAAAGGTCGCAATCGCGGCTTGGCACTGCGCGGTAGCAAAGTTAGCTTCGGCGAATTCGGCTTGAAGGCAACTGGTCGCGGTCGAATCACTGCACGTCAGATCGAGGCAGCACGTCGTGCTATGACTCGTCGTATTAAGCGTGGCGGTAAGATTTGGATCCGTGTTTTCCCTGATAAACCGATTACCAATAAGCCCCTAGAAGTTCGTATGGGTAAAGGTAAGGGTTCTGTGGAATACTGGGTTGCTCAAATTCAACCAGGTAAGGTTCTTTACGAGATCGAAGGTGTCGATGAAGAACTAGCGCGTGAGGCGTTCCGCCTTGCAGCAGCTAAATTACCTGTGGCAACTACCTTTGTTAAACGGCAGGTGATGTGATGAACGCAAGTGAACTTCGTGAAAAGTCTGTCGAGGAGCTTAACTCGGTTCTCCTCGAGAAGCTGGAAGAGCAGTTCAAGCTGCGCATGCAGTACTCTACCGGCCAGCTCACCCAAACTCACTTGTTGAAGCAAGTGCGTCGCGATATCGCGCGCATCAAGACTTCGCTAACGCAAAAAGCAGGTGAATAAGATGGCTGAGCAAAATGTAGTACGTACGCTAACTGGTAAAGTAGTTAGCGACAAAATGGATAAGACTATTACTGTCCTAATCGAGCGCAAGGTTAAGCACCCGATCTATGGCAAGTACCTAGTTAAGTCTACCAAGGTCAAAGCACATGACGAAAACAACGAGAGCAAGGCTGGTGACACTGTTACTATCCAAGAGTCTCGTCCAATGTCGAAAGACAAGTCATTTACTTTGAAGTCTATCAATGAGCGCGCGGCGGGAATCTAAGCCTAGGCTTATTCTTAGCAGCGTTTGAAATTTTCGGAGTGCGATCATGATTCAGACTCAAACCTATTTAGACGTCGCAGATAACAGCGGTGCTCGCCGCGTTATGTGCATTAAAGTATTGGGCGGCTCGCATCGTCGTTATGCTGCAGTGGGTGATGTAATCAAAGTTACCGTTAAGGAAGCTATCCCACGTGGCAAGGTCAAAAAAGGCCAGGTGATGAAGGCAGTTGTTGTGCGCACCAAAAAAGGTGTTCGTCGCGGCGACGGTTCTTTAATCAAATTCGATGACAATGCAGCAGTATTGCTCAACGCCAACGAGGCGCCGGTGGGCACCCGAATCTTCGGTCCGGTGACTCGTGAACTTCGCGGTGAGAAGTTCATGAAAATTGTCTCTCTAGCGCCTGAAGTGCTGTAAGGCCTGGGAGTAAGGAAAGAGCATGGCTAAAATTAAACGTGACGACGAAGTAATCGTTATCGCTGGTAAAGACAAAGGTAAACGTGGGCGTGTTGCGCAAGTGCGCGCCGACAACCGAATTCTTGTTACTGGCATTAACATGGTGAAGAAGCACCAGAAGGCTAACCCACAGGCTGGCGTTCAAGGTGGCATCATCGAGAAGGAAGCGCCTATTCAGGTTTCGAATATCGCTATCTTCAATCCACAAACCAACAAAGCCGACCGCGTTGGCTTCCGTTTCGAAGACGGGAAGAAAGTACGTTTCTTCAAGTCTAACGGCGAAGCGATTTAAGGGGCTGGACGATGACTCACATGAAAAAGGTTTATGAAACCGAAGTAATCCCAGCACTTGTAAAAGAGCTGGGTGTTGAGAACCCAATGCGTCTTCCACGCATCACTAAGATCACCATTAACATGGGTCTTGGCGAAGCACTGGGCGACAAAAAGGTTCTTGAGCACGCTATGCGTGACCTCGAGCAGATTGCTGGCCAGAAGCCAGTATCTACTAAAGCTCGTAAGTCTATCGCTGGCTTTAAAGTTCGTGAAGGTTGGCCAATCGGCTGCAAGGTAACCCTTCGTGGCGAGCGTATGTACGAATTCCTACAGCGCTTGATTGATATTGCGATTCCACGTATTCGTGACTTCCGCGGTATCAGCCCAAAGCAGTTTGACGGTCGCGGTAACTTCGCGATGGGTGTGACTGAGCAAATTATCTTCCCTGAGATCGATTACGATAAAATCGACGCTCTTCGTGGTCTAGATATTGCCATCACAACGACTGCGCAAACCGATGATGAAGGTCGCGCCCTGCTGCGTGCTTTCAACTTCCCGTTGAAAGGCTAAAGGAGATAGAACATGGCTAAGAAATCCATGATCGCTCGCGAAGCTAAGCGCGCAAAAATGGTCGAAAAGTACGCTGCGAAGCGTACTGAAATCAAGGCTATCCTTGCGGACGCTAATGCTAGCGAAGAAGCAAAATGGGATGCACAGCTACAACTTCAAAAGTTGCCACGTGATGCAAGCCCAGTACGAAAGCAGCGTCGCTGCCGTATTACTGGTCGTCCACACGCGGTATACCGTAAGTTCGGCCTGTGCCGTAACAAACTACGCGAAGCTGCCATGAACGGTGATGTACCGGGCTTGGTTAAAGCTAGCTGGTAAGCAACAGAGGTTTTTAACTATGAGTATGCAAGATCCTTTGGCAGATATGCTTACCCGCATTCGTAACGGTCAGCAAGCAGGTAAGTTCGATGTAACTATGCCAGCTTCTAACCTAAAAGTTGCGGTAGCAGACGTTCTTAAGGCTGAGGGTTACGTAGGTAACTTCTCAGTATCTGAAGGGCCAAAAGCCGAATTAACAATTGAACTTCGTTACTTCGAAGGTCGTCCAGTAATTGAAAAGATTCAGCGCGCTAGCCGCCCTGGTCTACGTTCTTACACTGGAACTAACGATCTTCCGACAGTTAACGCTGGTCTTGGTGTCGCTATTGTCACTACATCGAAAGGTGTAATGACTGACCGAGCTGCTCGCGCTGCGGGCATCGGTGGCGAAGTCCTTTGCACAGTATTCTAAGGGGAATATTAGTATGTCTCGTATAGCTAATAATCCTGTAAGCATCCCAGCTGGCGTAGAAGTCAAGCTAGGTGCTGAGGATATCACTGTAAAGGGTGCTAACGGCACTCTAAACATGCCACTCAACGCGAACGTAGATGTCGCGCTTAACGACAACGTGATTACTTTTAAAGCACGTCATGGCGATAAGAAGAGTGTAGCAATGTCTGGTACTATGCGTGCTTTGGTCGGCAACATGGTCACTGGCGTTAGCCAAGGTTTCGAAAAGAAACTTCAGCTCGTTGGTGTCGGTTACCGTACTAAGGTGTCGGGTAACACCTTGAACCTAACTCTAGGTTTCTCACATCCGGTTGACTATGAGCTTCCGGAAGGCGTAAAAGCCGAAACTCCGAGCCAAACTGACATCGTGTTGAAAAGCGCGAATAAACAGTTACTCGGTCAAGTAGCGGCGGAGATCCGCGCATTCCGTCCACCAGAGCCTTATAAAGGTAAAGGTGTTCGTTTTGCCGATGAGCATGTCCGTCGTAAAGAAGCGAAGAAGAAGTAAGGCAAGGTTATGAGCACAAAACGTGATGCAAGACTACGCCGTGCACGTCGTACGCGCCTAAATATGCGTGAAGCGGGTGTTACCCGTTTGACAGTGCACCGCACGCCTCGTCATATCTACGCGCAAGTGATTTCAGCTGATGGCGGTAAAGTTATCGCCTCAGCATCCACTTTGGATAAGTCACTTCGTGAAGGTAAAACAGGTAACATCGAAGCTGCTGGCGCAGTAGGCAAGTTAGTTGCCGAGCGCGCTAAAGAAGCGGGTGTAACTAAAGTGTCGTTCGACCGTAGTGGTTTTAAATACCACGGTCGAGTGAAGTCCTTAGCTGACGCTGCTCGTGAAGCAGGTCTTGAATTCTAAAGGTGAGAGACATGGCAGAGCAGAAGCAAAAAGACAACAACAGCGAAGGCTTACAAGAGAAACTGGTACAGGTTAATCGTGTAGCTAAAGTTGTTAAAGGTGGCCGTATCTTCGGTTTCACCGCCCTAACTGTCGTTGGTGATGGTAACGGTAAAGTCGGCTTTGGTCGTGGCAAGGCGCGTGAAGTGCCTGTCGCTATCCAAAAGGCGATGGAAAATGCACGTCGCAACATGATCACGGTACAGCTGAAAGGTGATACCATTCAGTACCCGATCAAAGCGCGCCACGGTGCATCGAAAATTTACATGCAGCCAGCCTCTGAAGGTACAGGTGTTATTGCCGGTGGTGCAATGCGTGCTGTGCTAGAAATCGCAGGCGTACATAACGTATTGGCTAAGTGCTACGGTAGCACTAACCCAGTAAACGTTGTACGTGCGACTTTTAAGGCGCTCCAAAACATGCGTTCTCCGGAAGACATTGCCGCTAAGCGTGGCTTGTCTGTCGAAGAGATCCAAGGCTAATTTGCAGCGAGGACGAACGACAATGGCAAATAAAACCATTAAGGTAACGCAAGTTAAATCGACCGCTGGTCGTCTTGCTAGCCACAAAGCCTGCGTAGCAGGTTTGGGTTTACGTCGAATCGGCCATACTGTTGAAGTAGAAGATACTCCAGCGGTACGCGGCATGATTAACAAAGCCCATTATCTATTGAAAGTGGAGGGTTAACAGCATGCGTCTTAATACTTTAAGCCCAGCTGAAGGCCACAAGCACAGCAAGAAGCGCGTTGGTCGTGGTATTGGTAGTGGTGTTGGTAAAACTGGTGGTCGCGGTCACAAGGGTCTGAAATCTCGTTCTGGCGGTTCTGTCCGTCCAGGTTTCGAGGGTGGTCAGATGCCTATGCAGAAGCGTCTACCGAAATTCGGTTTTACTTCACGCATTGGTATTACTACTGCTGAGATCCGTACATCTGAACTCGGTTCAATTGCGGGTGATGTAGTAACTGTTGAAGCATTGAAAGATGCTGGATTAGTTGCTAAAAATATCACTCGAGCCAAAGTATTCCTTTCTGGCGACGTAAGTCGTGCAGTGACTGTTAAAGGTCTAAAGGTTTCTAAAGGCGCTAAAGAAGCAATTGAAACAGCCGGTGGCAAGGTAGAGGATTAATGACTAACCCCAGTGCAATGATGACGGGTAGTCAAAAGGGTTTAGGCGAGCTTAAGTCTCGCCTTACCTTTTTGTTATTAGCGATCATCGTATATCGAGTCGGTACACATATACCGTTACCTGGAATTAACCCTGCTCGTGTGGCTGAATTATTTAGCCAGAACGAAGGCACAATTCTAGGATTATTCAATATGTTCTCTGGTGGTGCACTAGAGCGTATGAGTATCCTTGCGCTGGGCGTCATGCCATACATCTCTGCGTCGATCATTACGCAGTTACTAACAGCGGTTATACCGTCGTTAGAAGCCCTCAAAAAAGAGGGAGAGGCAGGGCGTCGCAAGATAAGCCAGTATACCCGTTGGGGAACTCTCGTATTGGCGACCGTTCAGGGCGCTGGTATGGTGGCAGGCTTATCAGGACAAGGATTGTTTTACGCAACTGGCGTCAGCGTTACTTTGATAGCGGTAATGTCGTTAGTTGGTGGAGCGATGTTTATGATGTGGCTTGGTGAACAGATTACTGAGCGCGGTATTGGTAATGGTATATCCATGCTGATCTTCGCTGGTATCGTGGCGGGTCTCCCGTCGGCACTAGGTCAAGCGTTTGAGTCGGCGCGTCAAGGTGATTTGAACTTCCTCGTGTTGATTCTTATCGGCTTTGTTGCGATTGCGGTTGTTTGGGGTGTGGTCCGTATGGAGCGCGCGCAACGTCGCATACCAATTCACTACGCTAGACGTCAACAGGGTCGTCGACAAATGCAGCCGCAGGCTAGCTATTTGCCACTCAAGATTAATATGGCCGGTGTAATCCCAGCTATTTTCGCGAGCAGCATCTTGCTATTCCCAGCGTCAATCGCCCAGTGGGCGGGTCAATCTTCTGGATCTGAATTGCTCCAGGATATTGCATTGATGTTGAGTCCGGGGCAGCCATTGAACATTATTTTGTTCACGTTGATGATCGTATTCTTCTGTTACTTCTACACGGCGATTACCTTCAATTCGAAGGAAGTGTCAGAAAACTTGAAGCGTTCAGGTGGCAGCATCCCAGGCATTCGCCCGGGTATGAAGACCGCCGATTACTTGGATAGTGTTTTGGGACGACTAACGTTAGTTGGTGCGATTTACATTGCGGCAGTATGTTTGATGCCTCAGTTCTTGGTAGTGTTTGCGAACATTCCATTTTACTTGGGCGGAACGTCACTGCTTATCGTAGTAGTAGTTGTTATGGATTTCATGGCTCAGATTCAACAGCATATGATGTCGACTCAGTACGACGGGCTGATGAAGAAAGCCAACCTGAAGAACTACGGAAATGGTGCGCGCTAAGCGCGCCCCGTAAAGAGGAGCCGACCATGAAAGTTCGTGCGTCAGTTAAAAAGATTTGCAGAAATTGCAAAATTATTCGCCGCAAGGGCACAGTTCGCGTTATTTGTAGCGCTGAACCACGTCACAAGCAGCGTCAAGGCTAATCGATTTAGCTTTCGAAGAGAATTATTTGATTCAGCCGGATGCTTGCGCTACTATTGCGCACCTTTTAAGGGGCATCCGGCAATCTTTGATTGCTGTCGTATTGCTATATAAGCTAATTTATTGGAGTTATTTTCAATGGCTCGTATTGCTGGAGTAAACATTCCAGATAACAAGCACACTGTTATCTCACTGACTTATATTTTCGGTATTGGCCGTACTAAGTCTAAGCAGATCTGTGCGGTTACTGGAATCGCAGAAGACGCCAAAATCGGTAGTCTTTCTGAAGAGCAAGTAGATGCACTTCGTAACGAAGTGGCAAAGAACACTGTAGAAGGTGATCTTCGTCGTGAAGTTTCAATGAGCATCAAGCGTTTAATGGATCTAGGTTGTTACCGTGGTCTTCGTCACCGTCGCAGTTTACCACTTCGTGGTCAGCGTACTAAGACGAATGCTCGCACGCGTAAAGGCCCACGTAAGCCAATTAAACGCTAATCATTCACGCGTCGTGTCGACTGTGAGGTCGATACTTAGTCCTTACATTTGGAGGAAGGATCTATGGCTAAGCCAGGTGCGAAGCAAACTCGCAAAAAGGTCAAGAAGTCCGTCGTTGATGGGATCGCGCATATCCATGCGTCGTTCAACAACACCATCATCACGATCACTGACCGTCAGGGCAATGCTCTGTCTTGGGCTACCGCAGGTGGTTCAGGTTTCCGTGGTTCTCGTAAGAGTACCCCGTTCGCAGCACAGGTAGCTGCTGAGCGTGCTGGTAACGCAGCAAAAGACTACGGTCTTAAAAATCTAGACGTGGAAGTTAAAGGTCCAGGTCCAGGTCGTGAATCTGCAGTTCGTGCATTGAACAACTGTGGCTACAAAATCACTAACATTTCTGACGTGACGCCTATTCCGCATAACGGATGTCGTCCACCGAAGAAACGTCGCGTATAAGAGGAGAGCGAACCCATGGCACGTTATATTGGCCCTAAGTGCAAGCTAGCCCGTCGCGAGGGTACAGATCTATTTTTGAAGAGCGGTGTCCGTCCACTAGAGTCTAAGTGTAAGCTTGAGACGGCTCCTGGTGTACATGGCGCACGTCGTGGTCGTTTATCTGACTACGGTGTTCAGCTTCGTGAGAAGCAGAAAGTACGTCGCATGTACGGTATCCTAGAGAAGCAATTCCGTTCTTACTACAAAGAAGCAGCACGTCGCAAGGGTAATACCGGCGAGAACCTGCTACAGTTGTTAGAATGTCGACTAGACAACGTTGTTTACCGTATCGGTTACGGTTCAACACGTGCAGAGTCTCGTCAGCTTGTTTCTCACAAAGCAATCACTGTTAACGGTAAGACGGTAAACATTCCATCTTTCCAAGTTAAAGAAGGTGATGTTGTTGCTGTTCGTGAGAAGTCGAAGAAGCAGTTGCGTATCGCACAAGCTCTTGAGCTTGCTGCAAACCGCGGTACCAACGAATGGATCGAAGTAGATGCAACGAAGATGGAAGGTACTTTTAAGCGCCTACCGGAGCGTATCGATTTGTCTGCGGACATTAACGAATCGCTAATCATCGAGCTTTACTCGAAGTAAACGAATAACTAAGCCAACAGGTGTGCCAATGCAGAGTGTATTGAATGAGTTTCTTACACCACGTCATATCGACGTGCACGAGTATAGTCCAACTCACGCTAAAGTGACCTTGGAGCCATTAGAGCGTGGTTTCGGCCATACTCTTGGTAACGCGCTCCGTCGTATCCTGCTTTCTTCGATGCCAGGTTGTGCGATTGTAGAAGCCGAAATTGACGGTGTTCTACATGAGTACTCTTCTATCGAAGGTGTTCAGGAAGACGTAATTGAGATTCTTTTGAACCTCAAGGGCGTTGCTATCGTTATGGAAGGAAAGGATCGCGCAGAGATCACTATCAGCAAGAAAGGCGCTGGTGTTGTGACTGCGGGTGATATTCAGACCGAAGGCGATATGGAAATTAAGAACCCAGAGCATGTTATCGCTAACGTTAACGCGAAAGGCGAGTTAAACATTCGTATGGTCGTTGCAAAAGGTCGTGGATACGTTCCGGCTTCTGCACGCAAGAGCTCAGAAGATGAAACTCGTTCTATTGGTCGTCTGCAACTGGATGCATCTTTCAGCCCAGTTCAACGCGTCGCTTACAGTGTTGAAAGCGCACGTGTTGAACAGCGTACTGACCTCGACAAGCTAGTTTTGGATTTGGAAACAGATTCAACCCTAGACCCTGAAGAGGCGATTCGTCGCGCTGCTACTATTCTGCAGCATCAGTTGGCGGTTTTCGTTGAGCTAGAAAGCGAAGTCGAACAGGCTGAGGAAGTGAAGGAAGAGGAAATTGATCCGATTCTTCTGCGTCCAGTTGATGATCTAGAGCTTACAGTTCGTTCTGCGAACTGTCTAAAAGCAGAGAACATCTACTATATCGGTGATCTTATTCAGCGCACAGAAGTTGAGCTGCTTAAGACGCCAAACCTTGGTAAGAAGTCACTGACTGAAATCAAGGATATCCTCGCTTCACGTGGACTGTCTCTAGGTATGAAACTAGAGAACTGGCCACCTGCAAGCATTAAAGTAGAAGATCGCTTCGCTATCTAATAGCAGCGGTTCTTCTGATTCTAAGTTGAGGCGCGTTAGCGCCTTAGCTTTCTTACCTGGGGTGATGCTGTGATAGCAGCCTGTTGGTAAGCTGATTAGGAAATATTATTATGCGTCATCGTCATTCAGGTCGTAAATTAAACCGTACTGGTTCTCACCGTCGCGCTATGTTCCGTAACATGGCTGCTTCGCTAGTAGAGCACGAGTTAATTAAAACGACTTTGCCAAAAGCTAAAGAGCTTCGTGGTGTTGTTGAACCTCTAATCACGCTAGCAAAAGTTGATTCTGTTGCTAACCGTCGTCTAGCTTTCTCTCGTCTTCGTTCTGACGAAGCAGTAGGTAAGCTTTTCAACGAACTTGGTCCGCGTTACAACACGCGTCCAGGTGGTTATGTTCGTGTTCTAAAGTGCGGTTTCCGCGCTGGTGATAACGCGCCAATGGCATACGTTGAAATGGTTGACCGTCCGGTAGCTGAAGAAGCTGACGACGAGTAATCATCTAGCGCAAGCTATTAAAAAAGCCGATCATATGATCGGCTTTTTTTTGCACTAATGAAAACTGCAGCGTGTTAGTATTTCGCAATCATCTCATGATTATTTGCTGCACGCGTCGCCTTAGCGGCGTTCTTAACGCTACGCATCTCGTTAACCAACTCAAGTGCGGTCTTATCGCAAGCGGAAAGTTCAACGTCGCTGTGTGCAATGGGGGTTACCCGTTGGCCCCAGCGAATTAGATGTGAGCTCCACGTGAGTCCAGCACCGAAAGCCGGTTGCAATACAAGATCTCCGGGTTGAACCCTTCCTTCTTCAACGGCCTCAATGAGAGCAATGGGCGCAGTGGCCGCGGACATATTTCCGTAGCGCTCAATATTAACGAAGACTTTATCAGCCTCAACACCAAGCTTTTTACCAACGGCCTCAATGATTCGCACATTAGCCTGATGCGGCACGACGAGATTAATATCGTCTACGCCACAACCTGCTTTTTCGAGTGTCTCTTTACTGGCTTTATTCATGCCAGCAACGGCGCGCTTAAAGATATCTTGACCTTCGAAATTCCAAGCAACATCGCCTAACATAATGTTCTTATTGGCATACTGCCCACCATACCCAAGTACCTTAAGGATATCGCGGTGTTCACCATAACAGCCTAGTGTTTCGGAGATAACGCCTTCCTCGTTGTTGGTGGCTTCAAGTACCATAGCGGCACAGCCATCACCAAACAGTACGGCAACGTTACGATTCTCCCAATCCATTAGCTTACTTACTACTTCGCCTCCAATGACGAGTACGCGCTTGAAAACACCTGATTTGATCATGGCAGTGCCAGTGGTTAGGCCGTACATGAAGCTTGTGCAAGCGGTATTGAGGTCCATACACGCTGCTTTTGAAGCGCCAAGACGTTTTTGTACATAGGAAGCGGTATTGGGGGCAAACTCTGAAAAGCTGGTAGAGCCGAATAGGATCATGTCGATGTCGTCGGCTTCTAGGCCCGCGCAGGCGATAGCTCTGGCGGCTGCCACATAGCCTAATTCACAGAGGTCTACATGAGAGATGCGTCGCTCCTTCATCCCTGTGCGCGAGTATATCCACTCGTCATTGGTATCAAGAAAGGTAGCGAGATCGTCGTTATTCAATACCGCCGGAGGAAGGCATTTCCCCCAGCCAGAAATGGTAGCGTAGGTCATAATTCGTTACACCAGAGTAGGTTAATTTAACTGAGTTTAACATACTCTACCCGTTCGCTACGGTAATTGTTAGACCAAGCGAAGTGCTCGCCAGTACTCACAGCGCTCGGCAATGACTTCGTCGCGGGCTGATTCGCGGGCTGAGTGACCCCAAACGGGCCCCGGCCATGCCGGATCGTCCATTCTACGACCAACAATATGAAAGTGAAACTGCGCCACCACATTGCCAAGATAACCGGCATTGACCTTATCGCAGTGACGCTCGCCAAGTAGCTTCTCGCTCGCACTATTACAAATTTGTAAAAGTTGCTGTTGATGCAGACTTGGCAATTCAAAGAGTTCGGTGACGTTGGCAATCTTAGGAACAAGAATTAGCCACTCGTAGCGATGATCATTTAAAAGTCGAAGTTGAAAGGCGCTGGAATCCGCAACGAGTACGGTATCGGCTGCCAATCTTCCATCTAGCTCCCAGCTCATTTTTTCTTCTCCAACATGGGTTTGAGAAAGACGCCCGTATGTGACTTGGCGATCTGAGCGACTTCTTCCGGTGTGCCAGCGGCAACAATTTGGCCGCCACCGGAGCCGCCCTCGGGGCCAATATCAATAATATGGTCAGCCGTTTTAATGACATCCAGATTGTGTTCAATCACCACAATGGTGTTGCCGTGGTCACGAAGACGGTGCAGAACATGCAGCAGTTGCTTAATATCATGAAAATGAAGGCCGGTAGTTGGCTCATCAAGGATGTAGAGCGTCTGACCAGTGTCTCGGCGGGATAGCTCCTTGGCTAGTTTAACTCGCTGTGCTTCTCCGCCGGATAGCGTGGTGGCAGCTTGCCCTAGCCTGATATAGGTTAGCCCCACGTCAATCAATGTCTGCAGGCGATTGCGAATAGATGGTACGGCATCGAAGAACTCCAATGCCTCTTCAATGCTCATCTCAAGCACATCGTGAATATTCTTGCCCTTATAGAGGATCTCTAGTGTTTCGCGGTTATAGCGTTTACCCGAGCAGATATCGCAGGGTACATAAACGTCAGGTAAGAAGTGCATCTCTACCTTCGTTACGCCATCGCCCTGACACGCCTCACAGCGTCCACCTTTAACGTTGAATGAAAATCTACCTGGCTTATAGCCGCGTGAGCGTGCTTCTTGCGTGCCGGCGAATAGTTCCCGTATGGGCGTAAACATGCCGGTATAGGTTGCCGGGTTCGAACGAGGTGTTCGCCCAATAGGGCTCTGGTTGATATCGATACATTTATCGAAATGATCTAGTCCTGCTATGGTGCCATACTCATCGGCCTTGAGTGTGGTTGCGCGGTTTAACGCCGTGGCTGCCAACGGGTAAAGCGTTCGATTAATTAGCGTAGACTTCCCCGAGCCAGACACGCCGGTAACGCAGGTAAATACGCCTACAGGCAGCTCAAGGGTGACGTTTTGCAGGTTATTTCCTTGGCACCCGCTTAGCGTCAAGAACTGGTTATTCTTGGCGGCATTACGAACAGCGGGAATGGCTATCTCTTCCACGCCAGATAGATACTTCGCAGTAAGTGATCGCTCACTCTTTAGGATCTGTTGGTAGGTGCCTTCAGCAACAATTTCTCCGCCGTTAACGCCAGCTCCTGGGCCAATATCAACAATGTAGTCGGCGAGTCGTATGGCGTCTTCATCGTGTTCTACCACGATAACGGTGTTACCTAAATCACGCAGTCGCGTTAAGGTATTCAACAGGCGTTCGTTGTCTCGTTGATGAAGTCCAATACTAGGTTCATCAAGGATATACATAACGCCCACTAACCCTGCGCCAATTTGTGAGGCAAGGCGAATACGCTGCGCTTCACCACCCGATAGGGTATCAGCGGAGCGATTGAGGCTAAGATAATTAAGCCCCACGTCATTCAAGAATCGGAAGCGATCCTTGAGTTCCTTTAATATCTTATCGGCAATTTCGGCTTTAGCGCCGTTAAAGCCAAGCTGTTCGAAGTACTCATAGCTGCGGCCTACCGACATTTCCGTAATTTCAGAAATCGTTTTTTCATCAACAAAAACGTGTCGAGCGGCACGACAAAGTCGCGAACCGTTGCACTCTGGGCAGCTCTGCTGACTATGGTACTTGGCCATCTCTTCGCGGACTGAGTTGGACTCTGTCTCGTGGTAGCGACGAGACATGTTGGGAATGATTCCCTCGAAGCGATGGCGTCGACGGTGAACGTCGCCGCGATCATTCACATAGGAGAAATCAATTTCTTCCTTTGACCCTTGGAGAATTAAGTGATGTTGCGCTGCAGTGAGTTGCTTCCAAGGTGTCTCAACGTTAAAGCCTAGATGATCAGCCAGTGAGGTGAGGAGATGGAAGTAATACACGTTGCGGCGATCCCAGCCGCGAATCGCACCCTCGGCGAGCGACAATTCTTCGTCTTGAATGACGAGCTCAGGATCAATGAACTGACGAATTCCTAAACCATCGCAACTGGGGCAGGCACCGGCAGGGTTATTGAATGAGAATAGCCGTGGCTCAAGTTCCTTAAGGCTGTAGTCACAGATTGGGCAAGCGTATTTCGCACTCAAGAGAATCTCATCATGCTCGCCGTCAATCCAGGCAATTGTTGCTAAACCTTCAGCCAACTCTAGGGCCGTCTCAAAACTCTCGGCCAGACGAAGCTGAATGTCATCGCGAACTTTCAGTCGATCTACCACTACATCAATGGTGTGCTTCTTTTTCTTGTCTAGTTCAGGTAGGTCATCGAGGTCGGTAATGATGCCATCAATGCGAACGCGGATGAAACCTTGAGCCCGAAGCTTTTCGAACAGATGAATGTGCTCACCCTTACGCTCCCGAACTACTGGTGCCAGCAGCATGATCTTGCTGCCCTCTTCAAGGGCCAAGACGGTATCTACCATCTCTGACACTGTTCGTGCCGTCAGTGGTTCGTGGTGGTCAGGGCAGCGCGGTTCACCTACGCGGGCGTATAGTAGGCGGAGGTAGTCATAAATCTCAGTAATCGTGCCAACAGTAGAGCGGGGGTTGTGCGACGTTGATTTCTGCTCAATGGAAATAGCCGGGGATAGCCCTTCGATATGATCCATATCGGGCTTCTCCATCATCGAGAGGAACTGTCTGGCGTAGGTTGAGAGCGATTCAACGTAGCGTCGTTGGCCCTCGGCGTAGAGCGTATCGAACGCCAAGCTACTCTTGCCGGAACCTGAGAGACCAGTAATGACAATTAACTTATCGCGAGGAAGATCCAAGTCGATATTCTTTAAATTGTGGGTGCGAGCGCCGCGAAGAGAAATTTTATCCATCAGACTACCTATTTATGCCATCGGTTCAGTATACTTCGGTATTCAATTAATGGGGTAGTGAGTTTTCGTTTCGCTACACCAAAAGACCTTATACGACGAACAAGGCGAATATGTCTCAAGCTCTGATCGGATTATCTGCAGTTTATATGGTAAGAATGCTTGGCCTCTTCATGGTGCTACCTGTGTTGAGCTTGGCCTTGGACGCCTATCCCGATGCGGACGCTGAAACCATTGGTTGGGCGCTCGGCATTTACGGCGCGTCACAGGGCGTGCTGCAATTGCCACTGGCCGCTTGGTCAGACCGTGTTGGCCGTAAGCCAATCATTATTGGCGGTTTGTTGATGTTTATTGTTGGTAGTGTGATCGCCGGTGTGAGTGACTCTGTCTGGGGGATTATCATTGGTCGGGCACTGCAGGGTGCCGGAGCCATAGCTGCAACGGTCATGGCCCTATTGGCCGACCTTACCCCTGAGGACAAGCGCGCGAGAGCGATGGCTTCCATTGGTGCCAGTATTGGCGTGGCCTTTGCGCTGGCGATGGTGTTGGGGCCTTGGATCTATCACCTAGTGGGCCTGTCCGGCCTGTTCTTCGCTGGCGGATTGTTGGCGGTGGTAGCTATCTTGCTCGTGCTCGTCGTTGTGCCTACGCCACCGGAGAGATTGCTTCACAATGACGTGAAAGCTGTGGGTATTCGTGAGGTGTTAACCGGAGCAGAGTTGTTGCGTGCCGCATTGGGAGTATTTGTCCTTCACGGTGCGCTGATGGCGATATTTCTGGTGGTGCCAACGGTGTTGGCAGATTACCAGTTGGTCACTCAAGTCCAGTTGAGCTGGTTCTATTTGCTGATTATTGGAACGAGTTTTGTGGCGATGTTGCCGCTGATTATTTTGGCAGAAGTAAAGCGGCGAATGCGCGCAGCCTTGCGTGTAGCCGTGTTGGTGTTGTTAGCGGCTACTGCTGTGCTGTTTACCTCCGCTACTATTGAATGGCTAGTACTCGGGCTTTGGTTGTTCTTTGTTGGCTTTAATCTTTCCGAGGCCCTACTACCTAGTTTAGTGAGCAAGATCGCGCCGGCAGGACGACGCGGCGCAGCCATGGGGGTTTTTTCTACGGCTCAATTTACAGGCGCCTTTTTTGGCGCTGTTATCGCGGGTTCTGCGGTAGCAAATTTTGGCCCGCAAGCAGCCTATGCGGTGGCCTTTGGCGGAATGGCGATCTGGGGTTTGTGTATCAGCTTTATGGCGCCCGTTCGTTACCTTACCAACGTTTCGTGGCCGGTAACCGCTAAGACATCGGCGGAAGAACTCGCCGCATTAGTGGAGATCAGCGGCGTGGAGAGCGTTCGCTTCGATGTAGCTAGCCAGCGCGTATACTTAAAAGTAGATAAGCCTCGGTTCGATTCTAAGCAAGTGGATTTACGCCTGCAGCCCTAGGCGGGCATCCGTTCGTCAGACAATTGAACCGTCGCGAAATTCCGCTCGATTAGGTGATGCATCTAGTCGCTGACTTCGGTATTCTAGGCAATTAAATAACAAATTAAATGGCAGGTGGACACAATGGCCCGTGGTATTAATAAAGTGATCTTGGTAGGTAATTTGGGGAACGATCCTGAAAGTCGTTACACCCAGGCTGGTGCGGCCATTACCAATATCACCATCGCAACATCAGAAAGTTGGAAGGACAAGAACACCGGTCAGGCGCAAGAACGTACCGAGTGGCACCGCGTTGTGTTTTTCAACAAGCTGGCTGAAATTGCTGGTCAGTACCTGAAGAAGGGTAGCAAGGTTTATATCGAGGGATCTTTGCGCACCCGTAAGTGGCAAGATCAGCAAGGTCAAGATCGCTACACCACAGAAATCGTGGCGAATGAAATGCAAATGCTGGACAGCCGTGGTGCGGGTGCTTCAGGCAACGCAGCGGCAGTGAATACATCAGCGCCGGGTGGAGCTTACGCGGATCCGTATGCATCAGCGCCTTCTGCGCCACAGCAAAATGCGTATCAACAGCCGGCACAGCAGGCTGCTCCTCAGCAGTCAGCGCCGCAACAGCCTAGCTACCAACAGCCAGCTCCTCAACAGGCGCCTCAGCGCGCTCCGCAGGCTCAGCAGCCGCACCCGGGCCAGGCTCCGCAACAGTCTGCTCAGCGTCCAGCGCAGTCTCAGCCAGCACCAAGCTTTGATTCTTTCGATGACGATATTCCGTTCTGAATGAGATAAAGTAGTTATTGTTAAGTAACTCACAATCAGATTTACCGAATAGATTGGTTTTACAGGCAATAAATGAAAAATAAGGCCCTTTGAGTGTGTAAACATTTGAAGGGCTTTTTTTTGGTTCATCACGGCATTTAGGTAAATAAGAAGATAGACAAGGTGACGCCGTTCGCACTATGGGTTTTGTTACCAAACAAAACACGATAACAACAGCAACAGACGCCACGTATGGATTCTGCACTTTAGACATTGAATGCCGGTGCCATGAGCTGTTGGTCTTAGTCACTCGACATCAAAAATGTTTCCGATGGATCTACCAATACCCTATCACTCATACCCTGTCGCCCCAGCAACATTAGATACGTCATGTCTGACCTATCGGTGAGGGTAATCTCGATAGGCCAAGAATGCCCGCCGATATCGAGCAAGCTCCTTATGACGTATCGTTCTTCGGAGTTGCCATTCGAGGATTTAATCCTGCGGATGTCCGTTAACGGCGCTTCGCAGGAAATCACCCTGTCCACATTATGCATATCAGGATGGATGTCAAAGCTCACCACGCTCTTGCCATTTTTCTTCACTCGCTGAATGTTATCAACATGCAAGGATGATGTTTTAGCACCTGTGTCTACCCGCATATCCATCTGGGCAATACCAAGTTCTGGTAGGCTACATACTTCCAAGGCCCCCAAAATAATCTTTGAATCACTCATTCTATTAACCTTTCTGTTGAGGTACTTCATTACTAGCTGACTATCCTATTCACTCATGATGGCTAGCGGATGAACATACCTCGGTTCTAAATTCTCATACTCTTCATTCACTTTAAAGTGACGGAATACGAAGGCGGGGCGCTGGTACCCCGCGTTAACAATGTATTAGCGCGTAATATCCTGGTTGGATAGCTCGGAGCTTTCTTCCAGTATTTCATGCATTTCTTCAATCTCCGAGGCAATACTCTCGTCGCTCTCTGAGAAGTAAGCAATGTGAAACATCGCATCACCCTCTTGAACAAGGGGGATGTTTTGCTTACCAATAATGATACCCGACTTATTGGCGATCACTTTGCCTAAACTATCACCAAACGGGTTGCCAATATCGGCGAGGATGTCGCCTTTGACAACCTGGTCGCCGAGCTCTTTAAGCGTGTTGACAATGCCGCTAGCGCCAGCTCTGATCCAAGTGCTGGTGTTGGCAACGAAGAATTCAACTTTCTTTCTCTTCACCTTTCGCTTTAAAAGTCCAAGCTCATTCAGAACATTGACCACGCCTCTAACGCCTGCCCGAATAGAAATCTCATCTAAACGTAACGCCTGACCTGCTTCGTACAGTAGAATTTTAGTGTCCCACTCCACCGCAGATTGCCTCAGCGAGCCATCCCTCAGGTTGGCGTTCAGTAATACCGGTACGCCAAATGCTTCCGATAACTTTTTCGTTTCGGGGTCAGATAAATTGGCGCGAATTTGCGGTAAGTTTGAGCGGTGAATTGCTCCCGTATGCAAATCAATCCCATAGTCGCAATGCCTGACCACTTCTTCAAGGAAGATGGAGGCCACGCGACCTGCCAGCGATCCCTTTTCTGAGCCCGGGAAGCTGCGGTTCAAATCACGTCTATCCGGCATGTAACGGCTTTGATTAAGCACTCCGTACACATTCACCATTGGCACTAGGATCAAACTCCCTGCCTTGAGATTGAGGTACTTGGAATTAATCAGTCGGCGAATAATCTCGACGCCATTGAGTTCATCACCGTGGACCGCGGCGGAAACAAATACGTTAGGGCCCGGCTTCTTAGCGCGGACCACGTGTATCGGTATCGAGATGTCCGTATCCGTGTAGAGTTTAGCCACAGGGATTTCTAGGCGCATGCTATGTCCCGGCGGTATGTCAACACCTGCGATAGTTAGCATTTCCTGCTTCATTAACCTTTTCCTTTCGTCTTATTTCTATTTGGCTTGGCGTTAGCTTCAATGAATTCGAAGATCATTGAGGCAACGTCTTTCTTGGTGGCAAGCTCGATGCCCTCCAAGCCTGGGGAGGAGTTCACCTCCATCACTACGGGACCATTCTTTGACTGCAAGATGTCTACACCACAGACATTAAGCCCCATAATCTTTGCCGCCTTTAGTGCAGTTGCTCGCTCTTCTTTGGTCAAACGAATGAGCTTGGCCGATCCACCGCGGTGCAAATTAGAGCGGAATTCACCTTCGGCTCCCTGTCGCTTCATGGCTGCAACCACTTTGTTGCCCACTACAAAGCAGCGAATGTCGGCGCCGCCTGCTTCTTCAATAAACTCCTGAACCAAGATATTGGCCTTTAGACCCATAAAAGCCTCAATGATACTTTCGGCGGTTTTATTGGTGTGTGCCAATACAACGCCAATCCCTTGAGTGCCTTCTAGCAACTTAATGACCACCGGTGCGCCGCCAACATTCTTGATCAAATCTTTTACGTTGTCGGGCTTGCTCGCGAAGCCCGTCCGTGGCAAGCCAACGTCTTTACGTGAAAGCAGCTGTAAAGAGCGCAGCTTATCTCTAGAGCGACTGATTGCGACTGATTCATTAACGCAAAAAGACCCCATCATTTCGAATTGGCGGACAATGGCCGTGCCGTAAAAAGTAATTGAGGCGCCAATTCGAGGGATGACTGCGTCATAGTAGGGTAACTCTTCGCCGTGATATCGAATCGCCGGTCGGCTCCGAGTAATGTCCATGTAGCAGTGCAGGGTATCGATAACGTCTACCTGATGACCAAGGGCTTCTCCTGCCTCTTTTAGGCGTCGAGTTGAATAGAGGTTGGGGCCTCGCGACAAAATGGCTACTTTCATGTTTTTAGCTCCTAAAACTCCCTAATCCACCCTGGATAGTTCGCTTCGATTAATATTACTTTTAATGTTCATGCATTTGATAAAGGGCTATAGCCCCTATATGTATGCTAATGACATGCTGCTAATATTAACTAGCTCGTAGCTGCGAGGTAAAACGAGTTCTTTTTGGATTTTCGATAAAAAATATTGATCGAGGTGGCATGAATACAGATTTATTGCGAACTTTCTTGGAGATATCGAAGACTCGTCACTTTGGGCGCGCGGCGGAAAATCTCTACTTAACGCAGTCAGCTATTAGTTTTCGTGTTAAACAACTGGAGGATATAGTCGGCGTTAAGCTTTTTACGCGTGAGCGTAATAACATCCTGCTGACAGCGAGTGGTGAGCGACTGTTACCGCATGCGGAGAATATACTTGCCGGCTGGCAGGCTGCGCTTCAAGATGTGGGTGTGGCAAGTCAAAAAAACTTACAGATCTCTATTGGCGGTACGTCTAACCTCTGGGATACCTTCCTCCAGTCTTTGCTGCCAATGATGGCTACCGCCTTTCCTGACCTCTATTTGCGAACCGAGATCAACCCACAGCGCGAACTTGTTAGAGCGCTGCTTGGCGGCAGGCTGGATATGGCAGTAGTGTTTGAACCCTCTAATCTCTCGGGCCTGCGAGTAAGCAAGATTGGTCAGATGGACCTGGTTTTTGTGAGTAGTGAAAGGATTTCGAATGCCGAGGATATTGCCAAAGTAGGCTATTTGTTCGTTGATTGGGGTACTGCATTCAATCTCCAGCATGCCAAATTTTTCGATGAGGCCATCGCCCCCGTCCTGCACACTGGGCAGAGTCACATTGCCTTAGAGTTTCTCCTATCACATGGTGGCGCTGCCTTTCTTCCCTCCAATATTGTGGAGCAATTGATCGCCGACAAAAAACTATTTGAAGCCGAGCATATTCATCGTGTAAGCCGAAGCGTTTACGCGATCTTCAATGAGGAAAGTGAGAATACCAAAGCCTTTCTGCCCATCATTGAATTTTTATCGAATAGGGCAGCGTCGTCACTAGCGCCTTAAAAAAACAAATGGCCATAACATCAAAAGAGCAATGAATGGCCAAACCGAAGGAACCGTGAGCCAAAAAACACGCCATCACAGGCAAGTAATACACGCATCGTCGATTTAGCTACTCGAGAGGCAGTGTGGGTAAGTTGGCGCCCACCGTTAAATCTCATATACTTCGCAAAACACTTGAGAATTAATCCATGTCTGAACGAATTTATATCGTTAGTCCGCCACCGGAAGCTCGTGAAGAGCTGCTTGCTAGTATTCGCGCACTGCTTCCGCGTGCAGAGTGCATTGAGGTTGAACACCCCGTGGAGTCACTAGAGAGTGCTCAATTAGTGATTAGCTTTGGCACTCAGGTTGAGGAATTCTTGGCACTTTGTCGGCAAGCTGATTTGCAGAATGTAGGTGTTATTCAGGCAAGATTGCAGTCGTTTCAGCTGGATAACGACGAGTTCGACGACGTTTGGGAGTCGCCACTGCTCGATGAGTCCGCGCGGGTGATGTTGTTGGATTTCCCCATGTTAGCGGTGCGTCTTTTTCCGGATGTGCTGCGCGAAATTGAGCTGGCGGGTACGCGTGAATTAGATGACAGCTCGTTCTTCAATATTGTTACCGTACCGGATTTGTCTCGCGTTTGCGCGTCGGTCATTGCGCAGCTGTTATCGGGCGGAGAGAACTGGGGCCGCTACACCTATGCATCGGGCGGGAAGGTAACCTGGCATCGTTTAACGGCCTACCTCTGTGATGATAAGTGTGAAGAAACAACGGATCAACTTGTTGCGGGTGCTGGCCTAGGTGTTGATCGGACGCTTGACGGGACGGCGCTGAAGTTCGCCTTCGGCATCAAGCCAAAACCTTGGCGGGTAGGATTGTTAGATCGCTGGCGAGCGTTTTTAGGCTAACTTTCAGGCTGCGAAAGTCAACTGAAGGGATCCACAAGAAAGCCTACAAAGAAGCCCACAAAGAAGCCCACAAAAAAAGCCCTCAAACCGCAGATAACAACAGTTTGAGGGCTTTTTTAGCGCCTATAGCGGCTAATTACAGGCTTTTAAAAATCAATGTTGCGTTAGTGCCACCGAAGCCAAAGCTGTTTGACATAACCGTCTTCAGCGTTTTCTCTTGAGTTTCAGTAACAATATTTAGTCCTTGTGCTTGCTCGTCAAGGTTGTCGATATTTGCCGAAGCGGCAACAAAACCATTCTGCTGCATAATGATGGAGTAGATAGCTTCGTGTACGCCGGCAGCACCCAATGAGTGGCCAGATAGTGACTTGGTTGAGCCAATTAGCGGCGTGTTGTCACCAAATACTTCGCGAACGGCGCCTAATTCGGCCACATCACCCACAGGAGTGCTGGTACCGTGAGCGTTGATGTAATCAATCGGCTCGTCAACCGTAGCCATCGCCATGCGCATGCAGCGTGCAGCGCCTTCACCACTTGGTGCAACCATGTCGTAGCCATCAGACGTAGCGCCGTAGCCTACTAGTTCAGCGTAGATGGTTGCGCCACGCGCCACCGCATGCTCGTAGTCTTCAAGGACGACACAACCGCCGCCGCCAGCGATGACGAAGCCGTCACGACCTTCATCGTAGGCGCGAGAGGCTTTGTCTGGGGTGTCGTTGTACTTAGTAGACAGCGCGCCCATCGCGTCGAATAGTGATGACATAACCCAGTGAAGCTCTTCACCGCCACCTGCGAAAATCACATCCTGTTTGCCTAGCTGAATGAGCTCGGCGCCGTGTCCAATACAGTGTGCACTGGTAGCACAGGCTGATGAAATGGAGTAATTGACACCTTTGATCTTAAATGGCGTGGCCAAACAGGCGGAAGTGGTTGAACCCATAGTTTGCGTTACACGGTAGGGGCCAACGCGCTTTACACCTCGGTTGCGGATGATGTCAGCAGACTCCACTAGGTTGTGCGATGACGCACCACCAGAACCCATAATAATACCGGTGCGTTCGTTTGATACCTGATCGTCACTCAAACCTGAATCTTTGATAGCTTGATCCATACTGATGAAAGCGTAGGCAGCGGCATCACCCATAAAGCGCAGCGCTTTACGATCAATGTGCTCTTTAAAATCAATGTCAATTGAACCGGCTACGTGCGAACGAAGGCCAACTTCTTTGTATTCTTCCTGGAACGATATGCCAGATTTGCCGTTACGAAGGGAATCTTCAACATCAGCGATGCTGTTGCCGAGGCTAGATACAATGCCCATTCCCGTGATGACTACACGACGCATGGTGGATACTCCTTAAAAATTCTCAGTACTTTGAAAAAGACCAACCTTGAGGTCCTTTGCATGATAGATTTCGCGGCCGTCAACCATGACAACGCCATCGGCGATGCCCATAACCAAACGGCGTTCAATAACGCGATTTAGGGTGATCTTGTACGTCACTTTCTTCGCGGTGGGTAAAATTTGCCCGGTGAACTTCACTTCACCACAGCCTAGTGCGCGCCCTTTACCTGGGTTGCCTTTCCATCCTAGGAAGAAGCCAACCAGCTGCCACATAGCGTCGAGGCCGAGGCATCCTGGCATTACCGGGTCACCGGGGAAGTGACAGTCGAAGAACCAGAGGTCTGGCGTGATATCGAGTTCAGCGATTAGCTCTCCACAGCCATTTTCGCCGCCAGTGGCGCTGATGCTGGTAATGCGATCTAGCATTAGCATGTTAGGGGCTGGAAGTTGGGCGTTGCCCGGGCCGAATAGTTCGCCTTGGCTACAGGAAATAAGTTCCTCGTAGGTATAAGAGCTTTGCTGAGTCATAGTACATCTCGAAAAAATTGCTGTGAAATGTCGCGAAATGTCATGAAAATTAGCGCGACTGTGCGGTCATTTTATGGGAATGCGTTTCTTAAGTCACTATCGGCAATTCACAATTTGTGAATATCCAGGCGGCTTTGGTCGAATTGTAAAATTCACCCCTACAGCGGAAATAATTCACCTAAGCGGTGCTAAACAGCTCTCAGATTGAATGGTATAGTGTGATGCAAAACAACATGACAAGAATGTCGCGTGGAGAAAAAATGAAAATTAGCTGTTTTAAAGCCTACGATGTACGGGGCCGCGTTCCGGACCAACTCAATGACGATGTGGCCTACCGTATTGGCCGTGCCTACGCTCAATTCTTAAACGCCAAGCGCGTAGCAGTGGGTTACGATATCCGCCTGACGAGTAAGACACTTTGCGATGCGTTGACTGAAGGTTTGACCGATGGCGGTGCCGACGTTGTCAATATTGGCGAGTGCGGCACAGAGCAGATTTATTTTGCGGCAAAAGAGTTAGCTGTCGATGGCGGTATTGTGGTCACAGCTAGTCATAACCCCATGGACTATAACGGCATGAAGTTTGTGCGCGAGGGCGCAAAGCCAATTTCCGGTGATACCGGCTTATTCGATATTCAAGCCTTAGCGGAACAGGGTGACTTTGCCGAAGTCGAGAAAAAAGGATCGGTCAGTCGCTTAGATCATAGTGAGGCTTACATTCAGCACTTGCTTACCTATGTAAACACCGCTCAGCTCAAGCCGCTTAAGGTGGTTGTCAACGCAGGTAATGGTGGTGCGGGCGCAGTGGTGGACTTGCTTGAGCAACATCTGCCGTTTGAATTCATCAAGGTTCATCATGAGGCAAATGGCCACTTCCCTAATGGTGTGCCTAATCCGCTGTTGGAAGAGAACCGTCAGCCAACCATTGACGCTGTCGTAGCAAATAATGCGGACTTAGGCATTGCTTGGGATGGTGACTTTGATCGTTGTTTCTTCTTCGATTCTGCCGGGCGCTTCATTGAAGGCTACTACGTGGTAGGTTTACTTGCCGAAGCCTTCCTATTAAAGCAACCTGGCTCGAAGATTGTTCATGATCCCCGTCTCACTTGGAATACCATTGAAGTGGCTCACCGCTACAACGGTAAGGCAATTATGAGTAAAACGGGCCATGCCTTTATCAAAGAGTGTATGCGTCACGAAGACGCTATCTATGGTGGTGAGATGAGTGCGCACCACTATTTCAAAGATTTTGCTTACTGCGACAGTGGCATGATACCTTGGTTGTTGATCACGGCGTTGATGTGCCAGCGCAATGTGAGCCTAGCGTCATTGGTGGATGAGTGTATGTTGGCGTTCCCATGCAGTGGTGAAATCAACACCAAGCTTGAAGATCCTGAAGCAGCCATTGCACAGATTGAGTCAACCTATCAAAGCGCAGCTACTTCGGTGGATCGCACCGATGGTTTGAGTATGAGCTTTGGCGATGAGTGGCGCTTTAATTTACGAATGTCTAACACGGAACCGGTACTCCGACTCAACGTAGAGTCGAAGGCGGATACGGCGTTGATGGAAGCAAAGCGAGATGAATTACTCGCGATAATAACAAGTGCGTAAGCACAATAATGTGGTTTGAGGAGTTAAAATGAAGAAGTTATTCGCAAGCATGTTGATGGTCCTGTTTGGGCTAACAACGGCTGTCTCGGTAAGCGCGGAGGCACCGGAAACTTTTACGCTGGCCGAGGCCGAGATGCAGAAGCAAGGTGAAGGTGTGCGTCGCAAATTCATGGTGCCGCTATACGATATCGCGCTCTACACGGTAGAAGGCCAAGACCAAGAAACGCTCGTCAGCGAAACGATTTCGCCGATGGCGTTGCGAATTGAGGTTCGCTCTAGCTTAGTGAGTACCGCGTTGTTCACGGAAGCGGTGTTAGATGGCTTCAAGAAGTATGAGCGCTATGAGGAAGTGGAGCAGGTGGTCGAAGATTACTTGGCTCAGTTCGTGGAAGAGATTGTTGAAGGTGATATTTACACCGTTTTTAACGATCCAGCTCGTGGCGTCATCACCTATCGTAATGGCGAGGAATTTATCCTGGTTGAAGGCGCGCTGTTCAAAGAGGGGATGTTCGGTATTTGGTTAGGCGAGCGGCCCGTAAACCGCCGCCTAAAACGCAATTTATTGCGTGGCTGATTGATAGGCGCTAACGATGGCGGCATAGCCGTCATCGACGTTTGCCGTATCACCTGATGTCAGCACGGTTTCCATAGTGCTGGCATGTACCTTTCCTAATTCAACACCCCACTGATCAAACGCATTGATCTCCTGCCAATAGCCACAGAAAAACACTTTGTTTTCGTAAGCGGCTATTAGTGCGCCTAAAGTGTGAGGGTTAAGCGATTCCATCGTCACAATACTGTGTGGACGATTACCCAAGATTTCTTTGTGTTTGGCGATTACCTTGGCCTGATCTGGATCCATTCCTCGCGCGAGTAATGCTTCCTTGGCTTCAGCGGCGCTTTGTCCATAGCAGAATACCTGGCTTTGAGCGAGTGCATTGGCGATGAGCTTGAGGTGCTGTACCGGTTCGTTGGGCGATGAAAGTGGCAGGATAATCTCTGCGGCAATGCCTTGATTTCCTTGATGTAGTAGCTGGTGGTAAGAGTGTTGACCATTGCTACCTTCAGTTCCCCAGACCACTCCGCCAGTTGGATAGTCTACTCGTTCACCTTTGAGGTTGACGGACTTGCCTAGGCTCTCCATCTCCAGTTGCTGAAGGTGAGCAGGGAGAAGACGCAGATCATGGCAATAAGGTAATACCGCTCGCGAGCTAGTACCGTGGGCGTTGACGTTCCAGAGTTCGAATAGGGCCAGTTGAGCGGGTAAATTGCGCTCTGCTGGTGCCGATTCGGCGTGTTCGTCCATGGCTAGCGCGCCGCCTAGAATGGCTTCGAAGGTGCCTGGTTTGAAGCCCATCATCAACGGCAAGCCGATGGCAGACCACAAAGAGAAACGCCCGCCAACCCAGTCCCAAAGCGGGAAGATATTGCTTTCATCAATACCAAATTCAATGGCCATCTTAACGTTAGAGCTTGCCGCCACAACGTGCTTAGCAACGTCTGTGACGCCATTATCTATCAACCACTTGCGGGCGGCATTGGCGTTGTTGAGCGTCTCTGGTGTCGAGAAGCTTTTCGAAGAGACAACGATCAGGGTGGTCTCTGGGTTTAGAGTGGCCAATTTCTTCTCAATGTCAGCGGGGTCAATATTCGCTACCCAGTGAACATTGATGTCGTTGTGGCGATAGTGCAGCATAGCGCGGTAGATCATTCTGGGTCCGAGGTCCGACCCGCCAATGCCGATATTGACGACATCACGAATTGCCTTGCCGCTATAGCCTTTCCATTCGCCGGATTGAACTGCCTTCGTTAGCGTTTGCATTTTAGCTAATGAGGCGCGGACTTCTTCCGCTCGTGGATCGCTACTATCAAGGTTGCGCAACAGCGTGTGCAGTACCGCGCGGCCTTCGGTGAAATTGATCTCATCACCTTGACGCATGGCTTTGTAGGCGTGATTGAAGCCGCTTTCGTTAGCGAGTCCAGTAAGTTTCGTAAAGGTCTCGGCACTCATCTTCTGCCGGCTCGTATCGAGCGTGAGTTCGGCCGCCGAAGTTTTAAATTGGGAAAAACGTTGAGGGTTCTGGCACAGCGTAGCAACGCACTCGTCGCCAGCATGCTCCGCAAGCTGCTGCAGTTGTTTTAAAAACATAGTTTCTAGCCTTTATTTTTAATTACTTCGTTCTGGCGATGCAGTAATCGGCGATTTCTTCGAGTGCAGAACGATAGACAGAGGCGGGTAGTGTGGATAGCGCACCTTTTGCCGTTTCGATTGCACGATAAGCTGCATCACGAGTGTAGTTAAGCGAACCGGTCGCTTCCACTATTCGGATGATATCGTCGATCTGATCGGTATTTTTAGTCTGCAAGGCGGTGCGGATCGTCCCTGCATCTTCAGCTGACGCGTGTTGCATGGCATGAATTAAGGGAAGTGTTGTTTTCCCTTCAGCCAAGTCGTCGCCAACATTCTTGCCCATGGTATCCACATTTCCAACATAATCAAGTAGGTCGTCGACAAGCTGGAAAGCAATACCTAACTGATCGCCAAACGTGGCGAGCTGTTGGCGTTGTTCGGTAGAGGCGGAAGCCAGAATTGCTGCGCCCTCGCAGGCGGCTTCAAACAATTTCGCGGTCTTAGCGCGAATCACTTGGTAATAGTCACGCTCACTCAGGCTCGCATCGCCGGCGTTCACGAGTTGCAGTACCTCACCTTCGGCGAGTACGTTGGTGGTCTCGGAAAGAATGTCGAGAACATCGAGATTGCCAATTTTAACCAATAGCTGAAAAGCGCGCGAGTAGACGAAGTCGCCAACTAGTACCGCCGGTGCGTTACCCCATTTGGCATTCGCCGTATCGCGACCGCGGCGAAGGTTGGATTCATCCACGACGTCATCGTGCAGTAATGTTGCGGTGTGGATGAACTCAACCGCGGTGGCCAACTGAAACGTAGATGAGCCTTCAAATCCAAGCGCTTTGGCGGTTATAAGGGAAAGCATCGGTCTTAGGCGTTTTCCCCCTGCCTGAACTAAGTACTCTCCTATATGCTCCACGAGCGCGACATTCGAGTTTAGATTCTCTAAAATTAGGGCGTCGACCTGCTTAAGGTCACTACTGGTAAGGTCTAGGAAAGACTGCATGATTAGGCAATATTATCTCCGAGTTTTGAGTATGCTAGAAGTATGCAGCCCGAAGGTCAACTTCACAAAAGAAATAAGCATAACAGGGGTTGCTCTATGGCAAAGTTTTTCGTAGAATGCCGCACCTTGTGAAATTCAGTGGTTCAGCCCCGTAACCACGGCGTCACAGTCCTAATAGCGGAGTTGGAGCAATATATATGTACGCAGTAATTAAGAGCGGCGGTAAGCAATACCGTGTTCAGGAAGGCGAAGTAGTTCGTCTAGAAAAGATTGAAGTAGCAACTGGTGAATCAGTCGATTTCGACGAAGTTCTTCTAGTAGCTAATGGCGAAGACGTTAAAGTCGGCGCGCCAGTCGTTGAAGGTGCTAAGGTAACAGCTGAGGTTGTTGGCCAATTGCGCGGTGACAAAGTGAAAATTGTTAAGTTCCGTCGCCGTAAGCACTCTAAGAAGACACAAGGTCACCGTCAGTGGCACACTGATGTGAAGATCACTGGTATTCAAGCTTAAGCTTAAAAAGGTTTTAGGAGTAAAGTAAAATGGCTCATAAAAAAGCTGGTGGTAGTACTCGTAACGGTCGCGATTCGGTCAGTAAGCGCCTTGGCGTTAAGCGTTTCGGCGGTCAAGAAGTACTAGCAGGTAATATTTTGGTTCGTCAGCGTGGTACTCGTTTCCACGCAGGTCCTGGTGTTGGCATGGGCAAAGACCACACATTGTTCGCTACAGAACATGGTGTTGTTAAGTTCGATGTTAAGGGCCCGCACAACCGTAAGTACGTAAGCATCGTTTCTGCATAAGTAACAATGCGTACGAAAAAAGCCCTGTCTTCGGATGGGGCTTTTTTTGTTTATGGGTACATACTAAGTGAAAGCGTTCGATTTTTTATCGAACCCAATGTTCAGATCAAAGAGGGTAGAAAATGAAGTTTGTCGATGAAGCACCGATTCGCGTCGAGGCGGGTAAGGGTGGTAATGGCTGTCTCAGTTTTCGCCGAGAAAAGTATATTCCACGTGGCGGTCCGGATGGCGGTGACGGCGGAGATGGCGGCTCGGTATTCCTTGAGGGTGATGCCTCGCTGAACACCTTAGTGGACTACCGTTTTACCCGTAACTTCCGTGCCGAAACCGGTCAAGGTGGTCAAGGTCGTAACATGACAGGTCGAAAGGGTGAGGATCTCATCCTGAAGGTGCCAGTGGGTACCTCGGCAATTGATATGGAAACGGACGAAATCTTGGCGGATATCACTGAAGCGGGCCAGCAAGTTATGGTTGCGCGAGGTGGCTGGCATGGTTTGGGTAATACCCGTTTTAAATCTTCGGTCAATCAGGCACCTCGTCAGACCTCACCTGGCCAAGAGGGTGAGTCGCGGGAAATTAAACTAGAGCTTAAGGTGCTTGCTGATGTGGGTATGTTGGGTTTGCCAAACGCCGGTAAGTCTACCTTCATCCGTTCAGTGTCTTCGGCCACGCCAAAGGTTGCCGATTACCCGTTTACTACCTTAGTGCCAAGCCTGGGAGTGGTCCGTTTACAGCGTCACCGTAGTTTTGTCATTGCCGATATCCCGGGTCTGATTGAAGGGGCTTCTGAGGGTGCTGGTCTGGGGATTCGTTTCCTTAAGCATTTGACTCGCAACCGAGTGCTACTGCATACCATTGATATGGCGCCCTGGGATGATATCACCCCGGCTGAAGCCGCAACTTCCATCGTTCGTGAGTTAGAAAAGTTCTCGCCAACCTTAGTTCAGCGAGAGCGCTGGTTGGTGTTGAATAAACTCGATATGGTCCCCGAGGAGGAGCGCGAAGCACGCTGTCAGTCAGTGATTGATGCCCTAGGCTGGGAAGGGCCTGTTTATCGCGTGAGTGCCATCAATGGTGAAGGGACAGAGCAACTTTGCCACGATCTCATGATGCGCTTGGAAACGATGAAAGAGGAAGAGGAGGCTAACCCAGAGTTGGCTGAAATCGAGCATCAGACCCAATTGGCCATGCAGGAAGAAGCTCGTCAGCGTATTGAGGAGCTTCGTTTGGCTTACCGAGCGAAAAAAGCCGGTAAGACACTTGAAGACGAAGACGATTCCGACGATGATGATTGGAACGAAGACGACTACGACGTTGAAGTCGAGTACGTCAAATAACGGCTTAAATTAGTGCAGGGGGATGAGTGGCAAATCAGCGTTGGGTAGTTAAGCTGGGGTCATCGTCCCTCACTAATCACGGAACATCTCTGGCAACTCAGGCCTTGTCAGCTTGGGTGGCTGACATAGCGGCGTTAATGTCGCAGGGCTACGAGATTGTCGTAGTTTCTTCAGGTGCTGTTGCCGCTGGCATGGCGCGCCTTCAAATGGCCGATCGTCCGGCGCAGATATCCCAACTTCAAGCTATTGCAGCCATTGGTCAATCTGATTTAGTTCAGGCATGGCGCGATGAATTCGCTCAGCTGAATATCCCTGTCGCGCAAGTGCTGCTTAATCACTCAGACATCAGCAATCGTGAGCGCTATCTAAACGCCAGAGCAGCAATTCAGGTCCTACTTGGCTTGTCGGCGGTGCCTGTGGTTAATGAAAATGACTCGGTGGCTACCGATGAAATTCGCCTGGGTGACAACGATAATCTCGCCGCACTTGTGGCCAACCTGATTGACGCAGATGGGCTACTACTTCTTACTGACCAAGATGGTCTTTACACTGGAAATCCCAATACGGACCCAACGGCTGAGTTGATCACTGAGGCCTTCGCCGATGAGGATCGGCTGCTGAAGTACGCCTCAGGCTCTGGCTCCAAAGTGGGGACCGGGGGAATGAGTACCAAGGTGTCGGCGGCGCGTTTAGCTGCGCGCTCGGGCACACTGACCGTTATCGCTAATGCGGCGGCGCCTCAGGTCATTCAGCGGGCGCTGACGGGGGTTAGTGTGGGTACGCAGCTGCTAGCTAGGTCAATACCGCTTCGAGCCCGCAAACAGTGGTTAGCGGGGCATATACAGCATAGCGGAGTGATGGTGGTGGATGCGGGCGCTAGAAAGCATTTAGAGCAGAATGGTTCGTCGTTGCTGCCGGTTGGTATCGTAAGCGTTCAAGGGGATTTTCATCGCGGCGCATGTGTACTGATACAGGATGAGGGTGGCGCTGTCTTTGCGCGAGGTTTGACTAACTTTAGTGCGCTTGAATTGCAGGATATGGCGGGTAAGTCATCGCGCGTTATTGCCGGTTTGCTTGGCTTCGAGCCAGAGCGAGAGGCGATCCACCGAGACAATCTAGTTTTGCTGTAGTGGTGAGAGGCCGCTTAGGTACGCCAAGTAGCGAAAAAGTACAGACGAAAAAAAACCGGCATAAAGCCGGTTCTTTTTAACGCGATCTTAAGCAGCTAGCTTTTTGACCTGGGTGTTAAGACGGCTCTTGATACGAGCTGCCTTATTCTTGTGGAAGATACCCTTGTCTGCAAAACGGTCAATGACCGGCTCTGCTGCAGCGAATGCTGCCTTTGCTGCTTCGTGATCACCTGCTTCGATGGCGGCAACTACTTTTTTAATGTAGGTGCGCACCATGGAGCGCAGGCTCGCGTTGTGCGAACGAGACTTTTCAGCCTGACGAGCGCGTTTTTTTGCTTGCGGGGAGTTTGCCACCGTAAAGCTCCTTTAAGAAATCATGGTTCAAAAATTGAGGTCGCGAACTATGCCGCTCGCGCCACCGATTGTCAATAGTCAATCGCAATAATGTCGAATAAATCGACAATAGGCTGCTAGTGTAGCACAACTGGTAATGGTGTTAAGATCTGCGTAATTACGTAGGAGTATAAGAAATTGGCAAAATCGCAAGGATTGGTCCGTAGTGGCCTGATCGTGAGTACTATGACAATGATTTCGCGGGTGCTTGGTTTAGCGCGCGATATCATCCTTGCGCGAGTTGTGGGCGATACTGCAGCGGCCGATGCATTTTACGTGGCCATTAAAATTCCTAACTTTCTCCGAAGACTGTTTGCCGAAGGCGCGTTCGCGCAAGCATTTGTGCCAGTATTGTCGGAGTACAGAGAGAATGGCTCCAAGTTTGCGGTACATCAATTCATCAATCGAATGTGTGGGTGGCTGGGCGCCTCAGTGATATCTATCACCGTGTTGGTGGTGATTTTTGCGCCGCAGGTGATGCTTATTTTTGCGCCTGGCTTCTGGGATGAGCCCGAGAAGTTCAACATGGCCTCGGAGATGCTGCGGATTACCTTTCCCTATCTGGCCTTAATCTCACTAACAGGCTTCGCGGGAGCGATCTTAAACAGCTATGACCGCTTTGCGGTGCCAGCCATTACGCCCATATTTCTCAATCTGTCGTTAATCGCCTGCGCCATCTTCTTAACGCCATGGTTCGAGGAGCCCGCCTATGCACTGGCGTGGGGTATTTTGATTGCGGGAGTGATTCAGTTAATTTTCCAGTTGCCATTTTTGGCTCATCTTCAACTCCTGCCAAAGCCCGAGATGACTCGCGGCGACAAGGGTGTTTCTAAGGTACTTAGATTAATGATTCCCGCGCTCTTTGGTGTCAGCGTGAGTCAGATCAACCTGCTACTGGATACGGTTATCGCCTCATTTCTTCCGGGTGGTAGCGTTTCCTGGTTGTATTATTCAGACCGCTTGGCTGAGTTGCCTCTGGGGGTGTTCGGTATCGCGCTGGCCACTGTGGTGTTACCCAACTTATCCCGCAAGCATGTGCGTGGGGGTATTGACGCCTTTTCAGACACGCTGCGTTGGGCATCCAGATTGGTGTTCGCTATTGGTTTCCCCGCGGCCATTGCGTTGATCGTCTTGGCTGAGCCGCTGATCTTCACCTTATTCGGTTATGGCGAACTGAGTGATTTTGGGGTTCGTCAGTCCGCATGGGCGCTCCGCGCCTACGCGCTAGGGTTATTGGCATTCATGTGGATCAAAGTGCTGGCTACGGGTTTCTATTCTCGCCAGGATACCAAAACGCCGGTGAAGTATGGCATCGTCGCGATGATCGCCAATATGGTCTTCAACCTTATCTTTGTTTACCTGCTGGTCGATTATCATCTCGGTCACGCCGGACTTGCGCTGGCAACCGCGGCATCAGCCTGGCTCAACGCGGGTCTACTTTGGTTTGGTTTGCGCCGAGACGGCGCTTGGTTGTCGGCGCAGCAGAGTATGAGTATCCTTCCACCCCTACTCGCGGGGTGTTGCATGGCGTCATTGTTGGTGTTCCTGCAGCTGGAATTCCCGCTGTTTTGGGACGGTGCTGAATTTGGCGAGCGCGCTTCCTATCTAGCGCTCTATGTGGTTTCTGGCTTAGTTTGCTACTTCGGTTTAGTGCCGTTATTGGGCTGGCGAAAACGCCATCTTTTAGCGCCAAAATAATTGTTGTTCTTAGCTGAAATGCTATCAATTTATAGGTATACTTCGACGATCATATTTTGATCAAAGAGAATCGCCTTACATGCAGCTGATACGGGGCTTGCACAACTTAGTTCAAATCAGCTCTGCATCAGTGGTGACCATTGGTGCATTCGACGGTTTACATCTAGGGCACCAAGCCATCCTTAATCGCGTCAAACAACTCGCTGAAGCCGCCAATGCGGTGCCTACCGTGGTGTTGTTTGAACCTCAGCCGAGTGAGTATTTTGCGCCGGATCAGGCGCCCGCTCGGCTCAGTCGTTTTCGCGATAAGGTTGAGTTGCTGATGTCCTATGGCATCCAGCGAATTGTCTGTCTGCGCTTTAATCAGCAAATTCAGAACATGACGCCGGTGGAGTTCGTGTCTAGGGTGCTGGTAGAGGGGCTGAAAACTCAGCACTTAATCGTGGGCGATGATTTTCGTTTCGGTGCCAACCGTGAGGGTGACTTCGCGCTGCTGCAACAGCTAGCACCTCAATCGGGCTTCATCGTTGAAGATACGCCTACCACGGAAGTGCATGGTGAGCGGGTCAGCTCCACGCGTATTCGCGAGCTACTGCTAAGCGGAGACTGCGCGCAAGCGAAGCAGCTCTTAAGCCGAGACTTTAGCATTCAAGGTCACGTGGGCAAGGGCAGGCAGTTAGGCAGAACCATTGGCGTGCCAACTGCGAACGTTGCACTGCGCCGGCGTCGCTCGCCCTTGCATGGGGTGTTCGCGGTTCGTGTGCTAGTGGCTGGTGAATGGCATCAAGGCGTGGCAAATATTGGCGTAAAACCTACCGTTGGTGCGGAGCCAATACCGTCGTTAGAGGCTCACCTTTTTAATTTTGATCAAGATATTTACGGGCAAGCCATAACGGTTGTCTTTTTGACTAAACTTCGCGATGAACAAGCGTTTTCATCGTTTGCAGAATTACAGCAACAAATCGCACGCGACCAACAGGCCGCTCGCGATTACTTTGTTAATGAGTTTAAGGTTATTGAATGAGTGATTACAAAAGTACATTAAACCTGCCAGAAACTGGTTTCCCTATGCGTGGAAATCTGGCACAGCGTGAGCCACAGATGCTCAAAGAATGGGACGAATCAGGATTGTATGAGCTCATTCGCGAGGCGCGTAAAGGTTGTGAGCAGTTCATTCTTCATGATGGACCACCGTACGCCAACGGTGATATCCACATTGGTCACTCCGTTAACAAGATTCTGAAAGACATTATCGTCAAATCAAAAACCATTTCTGGCTTTGATGCGCCCTATGTCCCGGGCTGGGATTGTCACGGCCTTCCCATTGAACACAACGTTGAAAAGAAGCTGGGCAAAGCGGGCGTCAAAGTTCCCTACGCTAAGTTTCGCGAAGCGTGTCGTACTTATGCAGCAAAACAGGTAGCCGGACAGAAGGCTGACTTTATTCGTCTGGGAGTTTTAGGTGAATGGAACAATCCCTATCTCACTATGGACTTTCAAACCGAAGCAGACATCATTCGTGCACTGGGCAAGATTGCCGAGAACGGTCACCTCGTTAAGGGCTTCAAACCCGTCTACTGGAGTGTTGTCGGCGGTTCAGCGTTGGCTGAAGCTGAGGTTGAGTATCAGGACAAGACTTCCTACGCCATTGATGTTGCCTACCGTGCGGTAGACCCAGCGGCAGTTTTTGAAGCCTTTGGCCAAGAAAATCTTGGTCAGGTAAGTGTGGTGATTTGGACCACAACGCCGTGGACATTACCGTCGTCCCAGGCGGTCAGCTTGAATGCTGAGCTTGAATACTGCTTGGTTGAGCACCAGGGTGAGTACTTTGTTTTTGCTGAAGCCCTAGTGGCAGACTCCTTCAAGCGCTATGAACTAGACGATTACAAAATCATTGCTCATGCGATGGGTGCCAAGTTTGAAAATCAACTTGTTAAACATCCCTTCTACGAGGACAAGCTCCCCGTTATTTTAGGTGACCATGTTACCGTTGATGCGGGTACGGGTGCTGTGCACACTGCGCCTGATCATGGCGTTGAAGATTTCGCGGTAGGTCGTAAGTACGGCATTGGCACTATCAACCGTGTAGATGATAACGGAATCTACCGTGACAGCACGCCGTTGTTTGCGGGCGAGCACGTTTACAAAGTGGATGAAAAAGTCATTGAACTACTGCGCGAGAACAAAGTGCTGCTTAAAGCAGAGAAGTTCCGTCACTCTTATCCACACTGCTGGCGTACCAAAACGCCGCTCATCTACCGCGCTACACCGCAATGGTTCGTGAGTATGACCCAAGAGGGTTTGTTGGAGTCTGCACTGGCGGCAGTAAAACAGGTTGAATGGTTGCCAGAATGGGGCGAAGCCCGTATCGAAACCATGCTGAATGGTTCACCAGACTGGTGTATCTCTCGTCAGCGTACCTGGGGTGTTCCCATCGCGCTCTTTATTCACAAGGAAACGGGTGACCTTCACCCCAACACCGCGGCCCTGATTGAGCAAGTGGCTCAGCGTGTTGAGGGCAAAGGTATTGAGGCATGGTTCGAGCTGGATGCCGAGGAATTACTGGGCGCTGACGCTCAGCACTACAACAAAGTCACCGATACCTTAGACGTTTGGTTTGACTCAGGCGTTACTCATTACTCGGTGGTGTCTCGTCGCGATAACCTGCGTTTCCCTGCGGACCTTTACCTCGAAGGCAGTGACCAGCATCGTGGTTGGTTCCAATCATCACTAAAGACCGCCATCGCGATGCACGGCGAAGCGCCCTACAAGCAGGTACTGACTCATGGCTTTACCGTAGACGCGCAAGGACGAAAGATGTCCAAGTCAATCGGTAACGTGATGTCACCGCAGAAAGTCGTTAACAACCTGGGTGCTGATATTCTTCGCCTTTGGGTGTCTGCGACGGACTTTAGTGCTGAGATGAGCGTGTCCGATGAAATTCTTAAGCGCACTGCAGAGTCCTACCGTCGTATTCGCAACACCCTGCGTTTCCTATTGTCCAACTTGGTGGGTTTCAATCCAGAAACTGATTTAGTCAGCGCGCAGGATATGGTGGCTATTGATCGCTGGGCGGTTGATCGCGCCGCGAAAGTGCAGGACGGAATCAAAGCCGATTATGAAACCTATAGTCTGCATTCCATCTACCAGAAACTGCAGCAATTCTGCATTGTCGATCTAGGTGGTTTTTACCTCGATATCATCAAGGACCGCCAGTACACCTGCGGTACGGATTCGCTGGCGCGTCGTTCTGCGCAAACGGCGATTTACCATATTGCCGAGGCCATGGTTCGTTGGTTAGCGCCAATTACCAGCTTCACCGCTCACGAAGCTTGGGCGTATCTCCCAGGTAAGCGCGAAGAGTCAGTCTTCATTGCTCACTGGTATGATCAGCTCGCTCGTCTAGAGGGAGAAGTGGCAATCACCGATGAAGATTGGCAGCGAGTGATGACAGTTAAAACCGCTGTGAACAAGGCCATTGAGAAG
The DNA here is from genome assembly GCF_003688415.1 of Umboniibacter marinipuniceus. NCBI lineage: Bacteria > Pseudomonadati > Pseudomonadota > Gammaproteobacteria > Cellvibrionales > Cellvibrionaceae > Umboniibacter > Umboniibacter marinipuniceus. The sequence goes on along the minus strand of NZ_REFJ01000006.1, from coordinate 22,238 downwards.
GCGCGTAACGAAGGTGTAATACGCGGCTCCTTGGATGCCGAACTAACGCTAGAAGCGGATCCCGAACTGGCCTCGCTACTCAACGTATTCGGTGATGAGCTGCGCTTTGTATTAATCACTTCCGGTGCCACGGTTGGCGAGCACGCCAATGCGTCAGCCACGGAGATTGACGGTTTGAAGGTAGCCGTTGTAAAGAGCGCACATGAGAAGTGCGAGCGCTGTTGGCACCATCGTGAAGATGTGGGTCAAATTGAATCACACCCAACCCTGTGCGGTCGTTGTGTAACGAACGTGGATGGTGATGGTGAGGAGCGTCAATTCGCATGATGTCTGTAGCACGTTGGTATGTGATTGCCCTAGTTATTCTTGTTATTGATCAAGTCACCAAGACCATTGCGGTTACGCAGCTGAATTATGCTGATCCTGTTGCCGTTATGCCGGGATTTAATTTCACGCTGTTGTATAACACTGGTGCGGCGTTCAGCTTTCTTGCTGAAGCCGGTGGCTGGCAGCGTTGGTTCTTTGTGATTCTCACTAGTATTATTTCGGTGGGCTTAGTGGTGTGGATTAAACGCATTGCCACCGAACAAAAGCTATTGTCGTTAGCCCTTGCTCTGATCCTAGGTGGTGCCTTGGGTAACTTATACGATCGAGTGATGTTTGGTTATGTGATTGACTTTATTCAGTGGTACTACCAGCAGTGGTATTGGCCGGCATTTAACATCGCCGATTCGGCAATCTGTATTGGTGGAGTGCTGCTACTCATAGACGCCTATCGTGACCACAAAAAGGCCAAGGAGACAGCCGATGTCTGAGGTTATTTCACCTACCAGCAAAGTGAGCTTGAAGTTTGCGCTAACCACTGCAGATGGCCGCGAAATAGATTCCACCTTTGATCGGGATGCGGTCAGCTTTGTCATGGGTGACGGCTCCTTATTGCCTGGCTTTGAGCAACACCTTGTTGGTCTTACGCCCGGATTCGAGGGCACCTTTTCCGTGCCGCCGGAAGATGCCTTCGGACAACCGAATGAGCTAAACTTCCAGCGCGTAGCACGCGATCTTTTCGCCCCGGATCAAGCCATTGAAGTGGGGCTGGTGATGAATTTCGCCAACGGCCCCGAGGGTGAAATTGCCGGTGTGATTCATGAAATTACGGACACCGAAGTGGTGGTTAACTTTAATCATCCCTTAGCTGGCGAAACGCTCAATTTCAAAGTTCTTATTGTTGGTGTGGAGTCAGCCGAGTGAGTATGAATGTTAGCTTAGCGAATCCCCGTGGTTTTTGTGCGGGCGTAGATAGAGCCATTGAAATTGTTAATCGTGCGCTCGATAGTTTTGGCGCGCCCATCTATGTTCGCCACGAGGTAGTCCATAACAAATATGTGGTAGATACGCTCAAGGAGCGCGGCGCAGTCTTTGTTCAGGAACTACACGAAGTCCCTGATGATACCATCGTGATCTTTAGCGCTCACGGCGTGTCGAAGGCCGTTGAACTTGAAGCAGAAAAGCGCGGCCTGAAAGTATTTGATGCCACTTGTCCGCTGGTCACCAAGGTCCATATGGAAGTCGTGAAGTACGCGAAAGCCGGCTTTGACTGCATTCTCATTGGCCACGAAGGGCACCCGGAAGTTGAAGGCACAATGGGCCGATTTGACACCGCCTTTGGCGGCAGAATTCATCTTGTTGAAGATGAAGCGGATGTGTCAGCACTGTCTGTGGATGATGATAGTAAGTTAGCCTATGTGACCCAGACTACCTTGTCCATGGATGATACGGCCATGGTGATTAATGCGCTAAGAGCAAAGTTCCCTAATATTCATGGGCCGCGTAAAGACGATATTTGTTACGCCACGCAGAATCGCCAAGATGCGGTGCGTGAACTTGCCGAAAATAATGATTTGGTCTTAGTGGTAGGCTCGGCAACCAGCTCGAACTCTAACCGTCTCCGTGAGCTTGCTGAGCGCGTAGGTGCTACGAGCTACCTAATTGACTCAGCGGAAGATATTGATAGTGCTTGGTTAGACGGCGTGACTTCCGTAGGTATCACCGCTGGCGCATCGGCGCCTGAGGTATTGGTTCAATCTGTACTCACTCGCCTCGAAGAGCTTGGTGCGGGCGTTGCCGCGGAGATTAGTGGTATTGAAGAGAATATTCGTTTTTCACTGCCCAAAGAATTGCGCTTGGTTGATATCACTCGGGACTAAAAGCTCTCATTAACCCCTAAAAGGCGAGTGCATAACTCGCCTTTTTTTCGTCATGCTAACGGTCAATCCATTGGAGGATTTACCATGTTAGCATCCGCCAAACGCTATGATGAACGAGGTGCTTCGCCTCGGCGGAGCGCCTATCTTGCTCAACGCGGTACCAGTTTAATCGAGGCACTATTATTAGTTCTGCTAACGGCGCTGGTGCTAGCCAGTCAGCAGCAACTTCTTGCCCACGCCAGTGCCACCTTTCAATTGGCCGAAGCAAGGCGTTTTGTCACCTCGGCGGAGCGCTACCTAATCAGGCCTCAGCACCGCCATTTAAATTGTGACGTATCCTCAGCATGCGACTGGCCCTGGCCACTCCCACGGTCACTTCAAACCACTGGGTTAAGCGCCAGCCCCGTGTGTTGGCAGTATGGCTTGGAGCAGGCCTGCTTGGAGCGGCGTCAATGAACATAATTGCTTCCCGCTCAAGTCCAGCGGCGGCTGGATTTTCGCTTGTATCACTCCTAGTTGGGACCCTGATATCGGCGTTAATTCTCACGGCACTGATTGATTTTGTACTGAGTCAAAATCGTTTTGCCTACAGCCTGTCCAAGCAGGCTGAGCAAAGTGCACGGCAACTCCAGTTGGCAGAGCAACTTATGAGTAGCGTTGAGCGAGCAATGAATCGCAGCTGCTTGGACTTTGCTATCCCCTCTCCGTTGTTAACGTTATCGGATGATAAATCGGTAGTTGGTCTGCTGGTGGCCGAACCGCAGGATCGGGCGTATTGGCAACTGGTTAGTGATCAAGTCAGGCTCTACTCATCGCGCAAACTAGCGCCTGGTGATTGGTTGGTCTCTCCCTATTGTGGCGGCGCCGAACTGGCTATTGCCGAGCCCCCGTTACCCAGTGTATCCAATGGGTTCTATCGCTATGACCTGGGAGCGTGCTCCGGGCAGCGGGAGAACTGTCTCTACCGGAATCAGCAAACGGTAGGAGAGCTAGTTTTTCTGCGTAAGCAACAGTGGCTGTTTACCGATGCAACAGGCCAACTAAGCCTGCGCGAACACCGCCATCCGTGGCGACAACTCAACGGCCCAAACCAGAGTTCGGCATTGTCCTCGGAGTTAGTGAGTACGGGCGGCGCAACTAGCACTATTGGCTTTTATGCCGGAGCGTGGGATTGGGCATGGTATGACGGGGATTGGTTACATTGGCGATACGATGACAACACCGTTTCGCCACAACTTATTGCGATGCAGTTGAAGAACGATCATGGTGGCTTGCAGCTTATGGTGGGAGCCCCCGCTCAGAGGCGCGTCTGGCCCCAATTAGCGACTGGGCAGTCAATGCAGCTTACTCAGCCAATACAGTCAATACAGTCAATAAAGCTTACACAGTCAACGCAGTCAATACAGCTTGCGCAGGCCACACGGCCTACGTTTAGCACGTTGCCGAGTGAAGTTCGCGGAGGGTGAGCACGGGGTCTATGAATAAACTTGATCGGAACGCCTTATATGACTTAGCCGCGCTCGAAGCTGAAAATCTCGCACTGAGCGCCGTCACTACATCTACTCGAGACAAAGGCACCGCTACTCGAAATGAAGGTACATCTACTCGAGACAAAGGCACTGCTACTCGAAATGAAGATACCTCTACTCGAGACGAAGGTTACGCTACTCGAAATGAAGATACCTCTATGAGAAGTGAAGAACGGGCGCCCACTGTATGTCGCCAACCGCGAGTCCCGATTACTTCTATTCGACAATATGGCTCTGCACTCTTAACGGGCTTAGTGCTTTTGATGCTGGCGACCTTAGCCGTCGTCACGGCTGTTTCCATGAGTAAGTTATCCACACAACATCAAGCGCTGCGGTCGCAACGTGATAGCTATCGGGCAGAGGCCGAAGAATTCTTTGATCTTGCGCAACAACGGGTATTCAATCAGGGCTTGGTAAGCTTTATCGGTGGAAGGTGCCACGGGGGGGAGTGCTTTCTGGGAGATTGGCTAGATCGTGAGAGCAACACAAGCTGTAAACGTCACCGCAATCAGTTCTTTCAACCCGAGGTGCCCTATCTTTCCGAGGAGGGGAGTTTCAATACCAATTGGATGACGCTAACAGCCCATAAGGATGGTTCACAGGTCTATACGGGTATTGAGTTTCTCTGCTTTCTAAATTTGGACGGAACCATGCGCCCCTATTTAAGAGCTAACTTCGTTGTAGCGCGTGCAGCGCAAGCTAATCATCAGGCGCAGCAGGAAAACGTCTTTATTATGCAGGAGGGGTGGTTGCTCTATGGTGTTTGGTAAGCTATTTCGCTCTGCCAAGTCCTTAATTTTGCTGCAACTTGCAGCGTATTGGCTAGGAGGCAGTGTTGACTTCATGGGGCCTGCCAATAGCCTAACGAGCTTAGAGAGCTTAGAGAGCTTAGAGAGCTTAGAGAGCTTAGAGAGCTTAGAGAGCTTAGAGAGCTTAGAGAGCTTAGAGAGCTTAGAGAGCTTAGAGAGCTTAGAGAGCTTAGAGAGCTTAGAGAGCTTAGAGAACTTTGAGAACTTTGAGAACTTTGAGAACTTTGAGAACTTTGAGAACTTTGAGAACTTTGAGAGTTTAGAGGGTTTTGAGAGTGTCCCAGCGTTCAATCCACAGCATGAATATGAAGGGCCTTTTCCTCCCGGTAGCTGTTGGCTCCAGCAAGGGCTTGAGCTAGAAAATAGTCCAAGTGATGATGAACTAAATAGTCATTACGGTGGCTGTGAACTCAACGGCGATCTGGGCATTTCGGGCAATTTTCTGAACTACCTCATTAGTGGCGCCTCTACAATGCTAGATGATCATCCAGATGGACCCAGCAAGCTTGATATTCCGTCTTCGGGGGCGCTAAACGGCACACCAGATGGGTTCAACCCTCGGCGAACTAGTGATACGCGCAATACTATCCAGCAGTGGCTGTGCAAATGGCTGCGTTCGCAGTGGGCGAAATCCGAGCTGCCGCTGATCGAAGAATGCCTCATTGAGTTTTTGGGTACTGATGGTGGCTCCAACAATCACGTAATTGTTGAAACAATTGAACTCCGTGGACAGGGATTCGATATGGCCTTGCCAATTGCCAGTCAAACTACTCAGGGTGGTGAAGCAATACGCTATGACCACGCAACACGAAGTATACAGATCATCTACCGGAGGGAACTGGATGAAAGTGAGGGGATTTTCGCTGATTGAACTGCTGGCGGTAATGGCGATTGTTGGTGTGCTGTCAGCCATTGCTCTGCCAAGGTATCAGCAGCACGTTGTGCGAGCTCAGGATGAACAGCGGCGCGCCCATTGGCAGATTATCCAACAGCAACTTAACCGGCGTGCCCTTGAAAAGGGAAGCTATGAATGGGTGGATAGTGTCACTGCCGCAGAGCTCGAAGCGGAATTTTCGGTTGAATTCGAAGCGCTCGCTACCGGTGGCTTCAGCCTCGTCGCCAGAGCTAAGGCGGAGGTCGTGACGGCGTGCCCGACTGTGCGCTTCACTCATCTAGCTAGTGTTGAGTGTGTTGTCTAACGGCTGATGGTTTTAGCTATTCGTTGTGGCTATTAATGTGTTTTGAGTTGTTGACGAAGTCTTAGCCTCGTAGTGTTTGAAATGCTGCCGCAATCTAAGTCTCGCTGTGTTAGGAGAGGCTGCCGCAATCTAGGTCTCGCTGTGTTACGAGAGGCTGCCGCAATCCAAGTCTTGCTGTGTTACGAGGAACTGCCGCAATCCAAGTCTTGCTGTGTTACGAGGAACTGCCGCACTCCAAGTCTTGCTGTGTTACGAGGAACTGCCGCACTCCAAGTCTTGCTGTGTTACGAGATGCTGCCGCACTCTAAGTCTCACAATGTTGCGGGGTACTGGCGAAGTTTAGCCCGCGATTGATGGTGACCTTGGCGCCATTTGAGCCGCTGCATAGCAACCAACTACCCCACGAGCGCATTAGTCCATCTCGGCCCACGCGCCATACTTGCCAGCGACCTTCCAATGAAACCTTAGTATCTCGAGGAAGGGTTTGCAGGATAGTGACAGTAGCTGGGCTGGTGGGTTGGCTAATATCGTGGTGGATTAGCCATTGGGTGGCATCGGCCTTGTTCTGAGTGCATTGATAATCACTTGTGGCGAGGCAAATAAAGACTGTTCTTCCCGAGGCAATCGCGAACTGTTGGGCGCCAAGGAAGGCCATCTGAAGCTGACTTAGCTCCGTGCTTAAATGCTGGCGTTGTAAGTAGTTAAGCCAGCTCATAAATGCGGTACTCGCCATGCTCAGAATAACGAGGTAGGCCAATAGTTCGATAAGTAGCACACCCCGTTCACTCACCCTCGTAGGCAAAGCAGGAGTGATTTTGCTCGGTTTGCGAACAGAGGCTTCACTCACCCTCGTAGGCAAAGCAGGAGTGATTTTGCTCGGTTTGCGAACAGAGGCTTCACTCATCCTCGTAGGCAAAGCAGGAGTGATTTTGCTTGGTCGGAGAGTAGGAACTGAACCCACCCTCGTAGGCACGGCTCGAATGGTTTTGCTTGATTGGCGAAAAGGAAATTGATTCATTCGGTGAGACTAGCAACAGAAGCGCTCTGTTGAGAGCCCCACAAAGGTTGAATTTTTAAGCGCTAGGGCGCGTCAATTTCGTCAACATTAATATTTAATCGGTCTAGACGGTAGCGGATGCTTCGAAAACTAATACCAAGGTTCTTAGCGGCCTCGGTTCTATTTCCCTGTGTTTTTTCTAAGGCACGGATTAGGACTTGTCGTTCCATCACTGCTAGGAACTCGTCAATGTTGTCCACGTCATCTACGCTATCAAGCATCTGGGTTGTGTTCGCGCTCAAGCCTAAATCGGCTGCCTCTATTTTGTCATCTTCACAGAGCGTAAAGGCGCGTTCCAGGATGTTCTCGAGTTCGCGAATATTGCCTGGGAAAGCGTAGTGCGAAAGTGTTTGTCGTGCACTTTCACTTAGGGCAGGCTGGCTGCACTCAGCGCGAGCAGCGAAACGTGCGAGGAAGTGATTGGTTAACATGGGTAAATCACTGGTCCGTTCCCGCAGGGGAGGAACGGGTAGTTCAATAACATTCAGACGGTAATAGAGGTCTTGTCGAAAACGGCCGGCTTCAACTTCGTCTACCAGATTCTTGTGGGTTGCACAGAGAATTCGGACATCAACCGCTTGCTCCACTTCGCCGCCAACGGCTCGAACGCCTCGTTCTTGGATGGCGCGAAGTAACTTCACTTGCATGGCCAACGGTAAGTCAGCTACTTCATCCAGAAAGAGCGTACCGCCGTTGGCTGAAAGGAATAAGCCGGCTTTGTCGGAATGAGCACCGGTGAAACTCCCCTTTTTGTGGCCGAAGAATTCACTCTCCATGAGCTCGGCGGGAATGGCCCCGCAGTTTACCGGCACGAAAGGTTGCGCGGCCCGGCTGCCTTCACTGTGTAAGGCTCGGGCAACCAGCTCTTTACCGCTGCCTGATTCGCCCGAAATGTAGACCGGCGCCATGCTATTACAGAGCTTAGCTATCTGCTTGCGAAGCTTTTGCACGGGAATAGATTCGCCAACGATCAGGCTCGCTTTGGGTGCAAGGTTGGTTTTCGAGATGTTGACGGCCCCTTCCACTAGCGATCTGAGTTTATCTAACGCAATGGGCTTTGAGACAAAATCGAAGGCACCAGCTTTAAGCGCCTCCACAGCTAACTCGGTGTTGCCGTAGGCGGTGAGCATGGCAACGGGAGGCTGATTTTTAAGGGTCTGAACGTGTCTTATGATATCTAAGCCATCGCCACCGGGCATTTTCATATCCGTGAGTACTAGATCGAATTCGTTCTCATTGAGCTTGGCATAGGCATCACTCACAGATCTAGCGGTAGACGTATTGGCGCCCATGCGAAGTAAGGCTATTTCAAGTAGTTCGCGAATGTCGGCTTCGTCATCAACAATTAAAATTCTGGCGTCTTTCATGGTGTTCCTATTATTAATCGTCGGCAGTCTTAGACCAACTTGACATGACAATACTGAAGCGAGAATGCCCTCGGTAATTGCTATACATGAGGTTTGCACGGTTAGCTTGGCATAGCTGGCGACTAATATACAAACCTAGGCCCGTGCCCTTATCGGACAATGTGAAGAATGGCTCAAAAATCTGTTTTTGCGTGGAGTCGTCAAGCGCCTCACCCTGATCGCAGATATCCAGTGACAGCGCGCCGGCAAGGATTCGATACTCAACGGAGATGGGGAGCTTGCCATAGCGCTTCGCGTTTTCGAATAAGTTCATAGTAATTTGGCGTAAGTGGTCGCGGTCAAACTCTACCGTGAATGCGGGTTCGTTGGCAGCAAAAATGATATCGCCACTCTGAAATTCGTGCATTTCTTGGAGTTCTTGAAGGACCGCTTCAAGGAAGGGCTTCAGGTCAATCCGCTCGCTGTTGACGCTATCGTGCTTTGAGAGTTCGAAGGTGTTACTCACAATACGGTTCACTCGGTGTTCCTGACGCTGAATGATGTCCAGGAAGTGACGTGAATCGTCGGTGAGCTCAGGCGCCTGAGAAAGCAATTCTCGTGCATAGCTAATAGCACTCAGAGGATTGCGAATCTCGTGCGCAATACTGGCGGTTAAATGGCCAAGTGAGGCCAACTTCATTTGCTCCACGCGATAGCGCAGACGCGCCTGATCTTCAATGAATATTAAACTCTCCTGCTGTTCTACCAGCTCAACGAAACTCAGCTTCACCACATGCGTATCATCAACGGCTATCTCTCGGGCGTAGTGATGAGGGTTTTCCTGCCATTGATGAAAACAGTCGGCAGCCTCTTTCAGCGCGCTAAGATTGCGAATATCTTCGTTTTCACAGGCCAGAAGTCGTTTCGCGGCGGGGTTAATTTGTTTCACATTAAGTAGGTGGTCAATCACAATCACCCCCGTATTCATTCGGCCGATGATACGATTGTTGATCGCCTGTAGTTCGATAATCAGCGAAGATTGCGCTTCTTCAGATTCCATTGTGGCGTAGAGGCGCTTGGCGAGCAGCGACACACTTCCCGCCATGAGAAAGAGACCGAATCCCCAAGCGGCTGCGGTGAACAGTGATTGTGCCTCGGAAGTACTGTTGGCAATGGATACGGCGGCAACTAGCAGGCTAATGGTTGCCACTGAGGCAATAAGGAACACCAACTGCCCCTGCAGTAATACTGCACCAACCACCACAATCACCAGGTAAAGCGGCAGCAAACTACTCCCCAAACCACCGGTGGCGTAAATGAACGCGAAGGTAAGACAGGTGTCAGTGAGCAGCCACCCAACAATTTCCTGACTATTTGGATCGAACGGGGGGCGAAAGATCACGCTCAGGCCAATCAGCCCAACGATACCTAGCGCATACACACTATACTTAAAGATATCACTCTCATAATCACCAACTAGCTGTTGGGTTAAGTCAGCCCAAAGCAATGTGATCAGCGCGATAGCGAGAAGCAGACGGTATATACTGTAGCTTCTTAGCGTTAAGTATCGCTGTTGCGACAGGGCGAATTTGGTAGCAGCCATAGCACTCTTTATGTCGTTACGGATAGATCAGTGTAAGTGACAATTGTGTAGGTATAAAGACACTTTGCCTTTCTGCCGGTAATTGTGAACAATAGCGCCCATTACGGGAACACCAAAGTAGGAACCAACATGAAATTAGCAATGGCACAGATTAACCCACATGTAGGGGCTATCGAAGGCAATACCTTAGTAATTCTACAAACCATTGCGGAGGCAAAAGCACAGGGCGCAGATTTAGTGATCTTCCCCGAGCTCACCCTCACAGGGTATCCGCCAGAGGATTTGTTGCTGCGTCCAAGTTTGAAGGCGCGTGTTGAACGCTCGCTTGACGAGATTGCCATGGCTACGGATGGTATTGCCGTTGTGGTGGGTTACCCGCGCCACGAAGAAGGCAAACTCTATAACGCCGCGGGCTTCTTTGACGGTGGCCAGTTGGTGGGCGAATACTTCAAGCAGAAATTGCCGAACTATCAAGTGTTCGATGAGCACCGCTATTTCACGCCCGGCAGTGAGTTGATGCTGGTTGATTTCCTAGGTGTTAATTTTGGTGTTTCAATTTGTGAAGATATCTGGCATCCGGGCCTCTGTGAGGATTATTCGCAGGGCGAGATTGATGTGTTGATCAATCTTAGTGCGTCGCCGTTCCATCAGAATAAGCAGTCCGAACGCATTGAGCTATTACAGCAGCGCGCCAGCGAGGCGAACGCGGCTATCGTCTATGTTAACCAAGTAGGCGGTCAAGATGAGTTGGTATTTGATGGTGGTTCTCTCTTGGTGGCAAAAGACGGTGAGATCCTGTCTGAGCTAATCCGCTACGAAGAGCAGCTAGCCTATGTGGATATCAATACCGATGACGGTGTTAAGATTCCAGCCACTGAGCGTGCCGCGGAATTGTCCTATTTGGATTCGGCCTACCAAGCGCTAGTGGTAGGGGTGCGAGACTATGTGAATAAGAATGGCTTCCCCAGCGTGGTGCTGGGCTTGTCCGGTGGTATCGACTCGGCTCTTACACTGGCGATTGCCGTAGACGCCTTAGGTGCTGAACGCGTTTCGGCAGTGATGATGCCGTTCCGTTATACCTCGGAGATGAGTATTCAGGATGCGGCGGAAGAGGCAACAACGCTGGGCGTGGATTACCAAGTTATCTCTATTGAGGGCATCTACGATTCCTTTATGAAGGAGCTGGCACCCCACTTTGAAGGCCGCGAGGTAGATACCACGGAGCAAAACCTTCAAGCTCGAGCGCGCGGTGTGCTCCTCATGGCCCTATCCAATAAAAATGGTTCATTGGTTCTGACTACGGGTAATAAGAGTGAAGTGGCGGTTGGTTACTCCACGCTCTATGGTGACATGGCCGGTGGCTTTGACGTCCTTAAGGATGTGCCAAAGACCTTGGTATTTGAACTATCGGCTTATCGCAACACTCTGTCACCAGTGATTCCGCAGCGTGTGATTGACCGGCCACCCTCGGCGGAACTGGCGCCCGATCAAAAAGATGAGGACAACTTGCCGTCTTACGACATCTTGGATCAGATTCTTTATCGATACATCGACTGTGACGAATCTCGGGATATGATCATTGCGGCGGGCTTTGATGCTGACGATGTTCATCGGGTGGTGCGTCTGGTTGACGTTAACGAGTACAAACGCCGCCAAGCACCAATCGGTGTGCGAATCTCTCAGCGTGGCTTCGGTCGTGACCGTCGTTACCCCATCACCAACGGATGGAAACCGGGAATCTAACTCAGAAGGGTTGTCACTAGGATGCAATTCACTTAATGCAGCCAAGATCAAAATATTGCGGCGCTGAGTGATCCCAGCTATTGGTAGCGTGTTGCCGGGCCCTTCATTCCACTAGGCCGCCCATCCGTCAATTTCCAGCGGCCAAAAAAAACGAGCGCTAGGCTCGTTTTTTTATCGGTTTGATTAGTTCGGCTGGGGAGTTGTTTCGTCCCAGTCGCGCTCAAACTCGCCGTCAATGCGGGTGTCGAAACCCGGTGGCTCTGGACGATCAGCAAGACCGAAGGTCAACTGGTTGATCCAAGAACGCTGGTTCGCACCACGATTTCTCGCCAACTGAAGTTGACCGTCGTCATCAAGCAGCGGATAGCTTGGGTAATTCAGCTTAAGTACTGCCAAGTTCTCATCGGCGAGATCATTCATATCTAGCAAGTGATAGGCCTGAATAATGGTCGCTAGCGCATCCGGAACCGCTGGAGTGCTTGGGAAGTTTTCGAGTACGAACTGACCACGACGCAATGCCGCAACATAAGCACCGCGAGTGAAATAGTAGTTAGCAACGTGAAGTTCATAGCGTGCCAGCACGTTACGAAGATAGATCATTCGCTGCGTAGCATCCCACGCATAGATGCTATCGGGATAGCGATCAGTCAGCTGCTTAAAGTAGTTAAAACTCTCACGTGCCGCGCCCGGATCACGCTGGGTGATATCCGTAGGCATAAAGCGCTCAATAACACTCTGGCTCTGGGTGAACGCCGCCAAACCGCGCATGTAATAGGCGTAGTCTACCTTTTCATGCAAGGGGTGAAGACGAATGAAACGATCCGCGGCACTAATGGCAGCATCTGGCTCGTTACTTTGGTAATATGCGTACACTAATTCGAGCTGTGCTTGTTCTGCGAAACTACCGAACGGGTACTCAGATTCAATACGGTGGAGCTTAGAAATTGCGGCATCCCATTGTGATGAGCGCAAACTACCTTGAATAGACGTGTACAACTGTTGTTCGGAAGTTTCTTGTTCTTCTGTACTCGAGCAGGCCGACAACAACACAATTAGTGAAAGGCCAGCAATTCTGAACAGGCTCATTACAATTTAACTCCCAACGAAAAAAAACGGATATCTTTATATTTAATAGGCCAGTATTTAACCATAAGCACCTACTGGCAGAAACCTTTTTGGAAAAAACTTATGTTAGAGACGATAAGCGCATCAAAAGTAGTTCCCAGCGACCTTAGCGGTAAACGTTTCGACCACGTTGCGGCGGCTTTGTTCCCCGATTATTCACGCGCCCGACTACAAACGTGGATTAAAAGTGGCGATTTAGTGGTGGACGGTCATCCGCTGAAGGCAAAAGAGAAGGTCTATGTAGAAAGCATAGTGAGCCTAGAGGTTCAGTTAGAACCGGATTCAGACCATCAGCCTGAAGACATTCCGTTGGAAGTGGTGTACGAAGATGACCACCTGTTAGTCATCAACAAAGCCGCCGGCATTGTGGTTCACCCGGCCGCTGGCAATCGTAACGGCACCTTGCTGAACGCTATTCTTCACCATGCTCCTGATTGTGCTGCGCTGCCGCGTGCTGGCATTGTGCATCGCTTAGATAAAGACACCACCGGCCTCATGGTGGTGGCGAAATCACTTACCGCTCATGCTGATCTCGTGGCGCAATTACATGAGCGAACGGTTGGTCGTGAGTACGAGGCGATTACAATGGGTACCATGACCGGAGGTGGGGTGGTTGAATCGCAAATTGGTAGGCACCCCAAAGCACGCCAGAAGATGGCGGTGGTCAAGAGTGGCGGCAAAGAAGCCATCACTCACTATCGTGTGCTCAAACGCTTCGGACACCACACTCATGTGCGGGTAAAACTGGAGACTGGCCGAACACACCAAATTCGCGTTCACATGTCGCACCTCCGTTTTCCGCTGGTGGGCGATACCACCTATGCCGGCCGACAAAAAGTACCAGCGGGCGCTTCCGAGTTACTGCTCGATACGCTGCGCAACTTCCCGCGCCAAGCACTTCACGCCAAGGCGTTGGAGCTAATTCATCCGGAAACCGGTGATCAAATGGAGTGGGAAGTGCCGTTACCAGATGACATGGCTCACCTGCTGGCAATCATTAAGGCGGAAGACTCGCTTTGAGATGGGTCCCGTTGGCAACCGCCTCGCCACTGCTGATTGGTGTGAGTGAGGCGGCTGACGGCAATATGGCGCTGCATACGGGCGATGAACCGCAGCGCGTTGTGGCTAATCGTGCAAAGATTGCCAACGGTTGGCGCACCGCCATTCACTGGATGAACCAGGTTCACTCCACGGCGCTGGCTGAAGTCACGGCTGACGGTCGCTATCTGCCGCTGCAAGCCTCAACGTCAGACCCAACGTCAATTCCAACGCCAACTCTCGCGTCAACGTCAGCGCCAATTCCAACGTCAATTTCAACGCCGCCAACCGTGGATGGGCTGTTTGCCCGCGCCAGCGCTACAACATTAGCCCAGCGACCTACCTTAGCGGTGCTCACCGCGGATTGTCTGCCGGTTATACTCTACAGCCAGTGCGGCACTCAGTATGCTGCGGTACATGCTGGGTGGCGTGGACTATTGAATGGTATTTTGCTCAATGCCGTGAAATGCTTCAGCGCCAACGCGCTTCATGCGTATATCGGCCCGGCGATTTCACAGCCGCAGTATCAAGTCCCGCTAAGCTTTCGTCAGGAGTTTGAAAGTAAATGGAAGCAGGATCTCAGCGCGTATTTTCAAGCGGATGGCACTGAGCATCTGCGCGCGGATTTAGCGGGCTTAGCCCAGCACCAACTGCAAACCGCAGGCGTGGATGTGCAACAAAGCCAGCTCTGTACTGCCGCGGACCCTTGTTTTTTCAGTTATCGGCACCATAAAACTATTAATAGGCTAGCCACCCTTGTTGGTCCCCCGGCAGCTTAATCTCCCAAACCAAGGCGGTTTCGTTAGCAGAAACTCATTTAATGTGGCTTTTTTGCCACAATAAACAAAATAATTGTCCTTTATGCCTTGAAAAATAAATTATCGACCTCATCTATCCTTTAACAAGCAAATATTTTTAAGGATGGAAACCATGCGCCCAGATAAATTTACTCGCAATACCCAAGCTATTATTGCTGATGCGCAATCGTTGGCGGCTGGCCGAAATCATGCCGCCATTGATACCAGCCACCTGTTAGTAGCGCTATTGGATCAACAGGATAAAACCGCGGCGAAGTTACTCGCCTCGGCCAATGCCGATACCATTGCTTTGCGTAAAGACGCCCTAGCCTTGGTGGATAAGCAGGCAACCTTAACGAACAGCACGGGCGACATCAGCCTGTCGCAAAATTTGAGTCGCGCGTTCAATCTTGTGGACCGTCGTATGCAGGCCATGGGCGATGAGTTTGTCGCCGTCGAAACGCTGCTACTCGCGCTGTTCGATGGTAACGATGACGTTGCCAAACTACTCAAGAAATCAGTCAAATTGCCGCAACTCGAAGCAGTTGTTCAGCAGGTACGTGGAGGAGAGCGCGTAATGGACGAAAACGCAGAAGATCAGCGCCAAGCGCTGGATAAGTACACGGTAGATCTCACCGAACTTGCTGAAAACGGCAAATTAGATCCCGTGATTGGCCGAGACGACGAGATTCGTCGGACTATTCAGGTGCTTCAGCGCCGAACTAAAAACAACCCAGTGCTTATTGGTGAACCGGGTGTGGGTAAAACCGCCATTGCCGAGGGGCTCGCGCAACGCATTGTTAATGGCGAAGTCCCAGAGGGCGTGAAGGGCAAACGTTTGCTGTCGCTGGACCTCGCGGCGCTGCTGGCGGGTGCGAAATTTCGTGGTGACTTCGAGGAACGTCTAAAAGCCGTCCTCACGGACCTAAAAAAGCAAGAGGGTCAGGTCATCCTATTTATTGACGAGCTGCATACCATGGTTGGGGCTGGTAAGGCCGAAGGGGCCATGGACGCCGGTAATATGTTGAAGCCTGCCCTAGCGCGTGGTGAGCTTCACTGTGTGGGGGCCACCACGCTGAATGAGTACCGTCAGTTCGTGGAGAAAGATGCCGCATTGGAGCGTCGGTTCCAAAAAGTGCTGGTGGATGAGCCTAGCGAGGCTGACACCATTGCCATTCTTCGGGGCTTGAAGGAGCGTTACGAAGTTCACCACGGTGTCGACATTCGTGACAGCGCCATCATTGCGGCCACCAAGTTGAGTCAGCGTTATATTACTGACCGACAGTTACCGGACAAAGCCATCGATCTCATTGACGAAGCGGCCAGTCGTATTCGCATGGAGATTGATTCCAAGCCTGAGTCCATGGATAAGTTGGATCGCCGTTTAATTCAGCTGAAGATTGAGCGCGAAGCGATCAAGAAGGAAGACGATAAAGCGTCTCAGCAGCGCTTGGCTGATCTCGATGCCAATATCAAAGCGTTGGAAGCCGAATACGCTGACCTTAATGATGTCTGGGTTGCTGAAAAGACGACTTTGCAGGGCGCTCAGCAGGTGAAAACAGAGCTTGAGAAGGCGCGTTTGGATCTTGAGGCAGCGGGTAGAGCGGCTGACTTGGCTAAAATGAGTGAACTACAGTACGGGGTGATTCCCGCCTTGGAAGCGCGTTTGAAAGAAGCTACTGAACGTGAAGAACAGGGGGTAGAGAACACCCTGCTCCGCAACAAGGTGACGGAGGAAGAAGTGGCCGACGTGGTCTCGCGCTGGACCGGTATTCCAATTAGCAAAATGATGGAGGGCGAGCGCGACAAACTACTGGCTATGGAGGGTATCTTGCATCAGCGTGTGGTGGGTCAGGAGCAGGCCGTGGTGGCGGTATCGAATGCTATTCGCCGCTCCCGTGCGGGGCTTTCGGATCCAAATCGTCCAAACGGCTCGTTCCTATTTTTAGGGCCAACGGGTGTGGGTAAAACCGAGCTGTGTAAAACGCTCGCGGAGTTCCTCTTCGATTCCCCAGATGCCATGGTTCGTATTGATATGTCGGAGTTCATGGAGAAGCATTCGGTGGCCCGCTTACTGGGTGCGCCGCCGGGATATGTAGGCTATGAAGAAGGAGGCTACCTAACGGAAGCGGTGCGTCGTAAGCCCTACTCAGTCATATTGCTGGACGAGGTGGAGAAAGCGCACCCCGATGTCTTCAATATCCTGTTACAGGTATTAGATGACGGGCGCCTAACCGATGGGCAGGGTAGAACCGTTGATTTCTCCAACACCGTGGTGGTGATGACATCAAACCTAGGTTCAGACCTAATTCAAGCGAAGCGCGACGAAGGCTACGAGGCCATTAAGGAAGCGGTAATGGGGGTGGTATCAACACACTTCCGTCCAGAGTTCCTGAATCGTATTGATGAGACGGTGGTATTTGGTTCGCTTGCGAAGGATCAGATTGCTGGCATTGCCGATATTCAGTTAGGTCACCTGCGTAAGCGTCTGGCCGAACGTGAGTTGAACATTGAATTAAGCGCTGCCGCAATGAGTAAGATAGTGGATGCGGGCTATGACCCAGTCTATGGAGCTCGGCCACTAAAACGAGCGGTTCAACAATTGGTTGAGAATCAGTTAGCAGAACGCATCCTTCGAGGAGACTTTCTGCCAGGTGATGTGATTTACACCACGGTTGAGAACGATCAGTTAGTGTTTAGTAATAAAGCTGTAGCATTAGCACATTAAACTTATCCCCAACGATACTCCCCAAGTGCCCGGCCTAGTTAACACTAGCGCCGGGATTTTTTTCTGCGCAGCACGCGCGTATCTGTATGGAACGCTGCGCACACCACACTCCACACATCATCAAAACAAGCATAAAACTCGCCGTCCACGGTAATTGAGGTAGCGGTATAAGCGTAGGTTATGCAGCTAATTCTAAATCACCATGAAAAAAGCTCATTTTTCGTACGGTCTTTCATTGACATTGAACGCTCCTCGACGACAATGAGCACAAGGGATTCGTTTTGCCCTGAACACGAAAGTGTCCAGGGATAGTTAGCTTTACCATGAGCTCACTAGCGGTCCAACAGGTGCATTTACTTTTGCATCTGCTGAAAGGCCTCTTGTGTACCACGCAGGGTCGGAAGGAAATCTGCTATCAGTCTTGAGTTCAGCTCAAGCACGTCGAATTTTTATCCGCTGCGTTCCACAGGCGCCAAAATTTATGCTGCATTCCTAAGGGGAAACAACGTGGAAATGCTTAACGGCGGAGACATGCTAGTTAAATCGCTACAGAATGAGGGTGTTGAAGTGATCTTCGGCTACCCAGGCGGTTCAGCGCTACATATTTACGATGCCATTTTCAGACAAGACAAAATTGAACACGTTCTCGTTCGTCATGAGCAGGCTGCTACGCATGCCGCGGATGGGTTCGCACGGACAACCGGTAAGCCCGGTGTAGTGCTGGTGACCTCAGGTCCGGGTGCCACCAATGCCATTACCGGTATTGCCACCGCCTATATGGACTCTATTCCAATGGTGGTGATTTCTGGTCAGGTGCAGAGCCATCTGATTGGTGATGATGCGTTCCAGGAAACCGATATGGTAGGGGTATCGCGCCCTATCGTGAAGCACAGCTTCCTAGTGACGAAGACCGAAGATATTCCCGAGACCATCAAAAAGGCATTCTATATTGCCAGCAGTGGAAGACCGGGGCCGGTAGTAGTCGATATTCCCAAGGATATGTGTCACCCAGACAAGACCTATCCCTTCGAGTACCCTGCTGAAGTGAAGATGCGCTCCTATAACCCTATTCAGAAGGGGCATTTAGGGCAGATCCGCAAAGCAGTGAAATTATTAAAGGCGGCAAAGCGCCCGGTAATCTATTCCGGTGGCGGTGTGGTGCTGGGCGAAGCGTCAGCCGAACTTACCGAACTCGCCAGACTCTGTGGCGCGCCAGTCACCAATACCCTCATGGGTTTGGGTGCGTTCCCGGGTAACGACGAGCAGTTTATTGGCATGTTGGGTATGCACGGCACCGTTGAGGCCAATAACGCCATGCACCATGCGGATTTGATTTTCGCGGTGGGTGCTCGTTTCGATGATCGCGTTACCAATACCCCGGATAAATTCTGTCCGTTCGCCAAGATTGTTCACATTGATATTGACCCTGCGTCGATTTCCAAGACGGTTACCGCTGACGTACCAATTGTAGGGCCGGTTAAATCGGTGCTCACCGATGCCATTGATATCTATCAGAATACCGAGCTCGAGCAGGTTGATTTAACTGACTGGTGGGCGCGCATCGAGAAGTGGCGCTCGCAGTACAGTATCTACCGTCAGCCGAATTATGATCAGCAAGCCGATGGGCCTATTAAGCCTCAGGAAGTGATCAAAGCGTTGTACAAGGCCACTAACGGTGATGCCATTGTGACCTCGGACGTTGGTCAGCACCAAATGTTCGCCGCGCAATACTACCAGTTCAAAGAGCCTCGCCAGTGGGTTAACTCAGGCGGCCTAGGCACAATGGGTTTTGGTTTGCCGGCAGGGATGGGTGCAAAGTTGGCGCATCCAGAGCGCGATATTGCCGTGGTGACGGGCGAAGGCTCAATTCAGATGAATATTCAGGAGTTGGCAACCTGTACGCACTACAACTTGCCAGTAAAGATTATTAATCTGAATAACTCGGCCTTGGGTATGGTTAGGCAGTGGCAGGATATGCAATACGCAGGGCGATACTCGGCCAGTACCTATGCGGATTCACTCCCAGACTTCATCGCGCTGGCGAGAGCGTATGGTCACGATGGCATTCGCGTTGAGAAGCTAGAAGACTTGGCGCCAGCCTTAGAGTGGGCGTTTAGCCAGAAAGATAAGTTGATCTTCGTTGATGTGGTGGTGGATCAAAGCGAGCACGTTTACCCCATGCAGATCATGCCAAATGGCTCAATGCAAGACATGTGGATTAGCAAAACGGAGCGTACCTAATGAAACGAATAGTCTCGATTCTAATGGAAAACGCCCCGGGCGCCTTATCGCGCGTTGTGGGCTTATTCTCTCAGCGTGGTTATAACATTGAAACGCTAACGGTAGCGCCAACGGATGACGCAACGCTGTCGCGCTTAACCCTTACTACCGTTGGTGACGACGACCACATGGAACGCATCATCAAGAACTTAAACAAACTCATCGATGTGGTGAAGCTGGTGGATCTCACCGAGAGCCCGCACATTGAGCGCGAGTTAATGTTAATTAAGGTTCGTGCGGTGGGTGAGGCCAGAGCAGAAGTGATGCGTAACGCCGATATCTTCCGTGGTGACATTGTGGATGTCACGCCAACGGCATACACCATTCAGTTGGCGGGTAAGCAGGAAAAGCTTGATGCCTTTATTGCGGCAGTGGGCGACACACAAATTCTCGAAGTGGTGAGAACCGGTATTTCCGGCATTTCTCGCGGCGAAAAGATTCTTAGTATTTAAATTTTACTCAAATTAAAGCATTCGAACTTTACGAATTAAGGAACAACACCATGCACGTTTCATATGATAAAGACTGTAACATTGACATCATCAAGGGCAAGCAAGTAGCCATTGTTGGCTACGGCTCACAGGGACACGCCCACGCACTTAACCTTCGCGACTCTGGCGTAGAAGGCGTTACCGTTGCCCTGCGCAAGGGTTCAGCTAGCTGGAAAAAAGCGGAAGGCGAAGGCCTTAAGGTTGCCGAGATTGCTGACGCTGTGGCGAATGCTGACCTTGTGATGATCCTAGCACCGGACGAGTACCAGGCGGGTATCTATGAGAAAGACATCGCGCCAAACCTAAAGCAGGGCGCAACGCTAGCGTTTGCACACGGTTTTAACATCCACTTCCAGTTGATTGAGCCGCGTGCCGACGTTGACGTGATCATGATCGCCCCGAAAGGCCCAGGTCACACTGTACGTTCAACCTACACGGAAGGTGGCGGTGTACCAACACTTATCGCGATCTACCAAGATGCCTCAGGTAAGGCGAAGGATACGGCGCTGTCGTATGCCTGTGCTAACGGTGGCGGTCGTTCAGGTATCATTGAAACCAATTTCCGTGAAGAGACTGAAACGGATCTATTCGGTGAGCAAGCGGTACTATGTGGCGGCGCCTCAGCATTGGTGCAGGCTGGCTTTGAAGTTCTGACTGAAGCGGGTTATGCGCCGGAGATGGCATACTTCGAGTGTTTGCATGAATTGAAGTTGATTGTTGATTTGATGTACCAGGGCGGCATCGCCGACATGCGTTACTCAATCTCTAACACAGCTGAGTACGGTGACTATGTAACCGGTCCACGTATCATCACGGCCGAAACCAAGGCGGAAATGAAGCGCGTACTGGATGACATCCAGCGCGGTAAGTTCGCGAAGGACTTCATGTTGGAGTCGCAGGCTGGTCAGCCGCGCCTGAAGGCAGAGCGTCGTTTAGGTGAAGAGCATCCAATCGAAGAAGTGGGCGCGAAGCTTCGTGCCATGATGCCTTGGATTGCCAAGAGCAAGATCATTGATAAAACTCGTAACTAATAGTGCTGTGATGGTGTTGCCGGTTAGTTCAATACGGCCGGTGACTCACGGTAATTTACGAGGTAAAACAGCTCAGCAAATCATGAGCTGATAAAAAAACGCGGCAAATTAGCCGCGTTTTTTGTATGCTTACGACACTCGACGTTATATAGAGAGTTATATGAGTAACGAAACTAACAAAACAAACGGTCCGGAAAAGGATACCTTTGAGCAGACTATTGAAGCCGCCGAAGGCATCTTTCCCGTGGATGAGCACGAAGAAGAGGTGCTTGAAGATGGGAAGCCGGTACGTCGCAGAGGCGTTTACCTACTGCCTAATGCACTAACTACTGCAGCGGTCTTCTGTGGCTACTACGCGGTGATCTCGGGAATGAATGCCCAGTTCGAAACCGCAGCCATTGCCATTTTCTTTGCCATGATTTTTGATGGTCTGGATGGCAGGGTGGCACGCCTGACTAACACCACTAGTGAGTTTGGTGTTCAGTATGACAGTTTGTCGGACATGTGCTCCTTTGGTATTGCCCCGGCGTTAGTCTCCTATAGTTGGGCTACCCATAGCTTGGGTAAGGTCGGTCTAGCCGCTACCTTCATCTATGTGGCCTGTGCGGCCATTCGTTTGGCGCGTTTCAATACCATGGTGGGTGTTGAAGATAAGAATTACTTCACCGGCTTGCCAAGTCCGGCCGCCGCCGCCTTAGTAGCGGGTATGGTTTGGTTCGGCTATGACGTAGAAACCAGTTTTGGGGTACAAGTGGCTGCCGCAGTGGTTACTGCCTTTGCCGGTTTGGCCATGATTACTAATCTCAAGTACAACTCCTTCAAAGGTTTAGACCTAAAGGGACGAGTGCCTATCCGCAAGATTGTATTGTTAGTGGTGATCTTTGTGGTGGTGGCGATGAACCCGCCATTAGCACTGTTAGTTATTTTCGCGGCTTACGCGCTGTCTGGGCCAGTAACGAGGTTGTTAAAGCGCAACTAGCTTGGACCTTAGCGCTACGAAGCCTTTGTTCAGGCGCTAGTGGAGTACTTTAGGAGCTAATTTAGAAGGCGATGATATTTCATCGCCTTTTTTGCGTTTTATGGTTGAAAAATAGTCAGTAAATAACAGCTTTGTAAGTGGTTGTAACTAATTTACAAAAAACGTTTGACGGCACCAAAGAAGATCCCTATTATCCGCCACCTTGCTTGACGGGGGTGACCCGTCGCTAGTCAGAAGTCTTGGCTAAGAGCTGCAGTATCGCGTGTAATTTCACTTAGG